>VXME01000107.1 GCA_009861545.1 Acidobacteriota bacterium
TATGCGGCGCAGCAGGCCCACGCCCTTCTTCTATCGGCACCGCGCATCAAGACCTTTACCCCCAACACGCGGATTTTTGCCCGGACCCGCTAAACGAAGACGGTCCAACTACGACTCTTTCAATGCGGGGTTCAGGCTGCTCCACCGCTGAAGGACACCGGCAACGACCTCATTGCGATCAGGGGATCAGTTTTCAAGGCCGTCCAGGTCAAGACGACGACTCAGGATCGCTTCGACCTTCGCGAGCTGCCTGATCTCTATCACCTCCTGGCGCTGGTTGCGCTAGACGGAGAGATCCGCGATGCGAATCTTCATGAGACGAAGGTGTTTCTTCTCTCGCGTCAAGATGTCCTTTCATTCGAAGTCAATAGCCTCCGCGTCGCGCAGCTCGCCGGATGCGAATTGAGCCCCGATCGAGTTGCTCATCTGTTTCAATCGGGTACGCGAAGGAGGCCATAGACAGATAGAGGGCTCATTCCTCTCCGTTTCGAGGCTCACCCGGGAGCAGCGCGCCGAGACGTTCCAGGACAGCCTTGGCGCCCTCCTCGATGTCCCAGCGATAGCCGTGCGAAAGCAGGGGGCCGATGTCGGCAGCAAACCGCGGGTCCGACAGCTTGGCGACGAGATCCTGCTCGAAGAGCGCGCGGGTCACGTGGTGATGCCCGTGGTCCATGTACTGTTGGAACGCGGCGATGATTCGCCGGGGGTCCGTTCTCTCGTCCTCAAGTGCCGTCGCCAAGTCGAAGAGGTCCCGGCCCTTCCTCCGCTGGTGGAGCGCGCGGAGCTTGGTGCCGAGCAGCTCGTCCAATTCGTACGTGACGACGTCGGTGCGGCCCGCAAACCATCGTGACTCCACCACGAATGGGACTCTGGCAAACTCGAACGCGGAGAAGTGCTCGCGCGAGTTGATTTCTATCTTCAGTCGCAGAGGGAGCGGTGGTGCACCCTCCGAATCGAAGCGATACACGAAAGTCACTCGCCCCTCGGTCTGCTTCCACCTGGGCACGCCCAGCCACGGATTCAGCACCTCGCGCAGGGCATCCATCAACAGCCCGGCCGGACCGGCCTCGATCTGTACCAGGTCGATATCTTCGGAATAGCGCGCCGGGGGCTGGCGATAGAGCTTATAGATCGCCGTGCCGCCGCGCATCGCGAGCCCTTCCGCCAAGAACGGATGCGAGAAGATCTCGACCAGCGCTCGGCTCAAGACCAGGTCCTGCTCAACCTGAGCATCCTGCGCCCAGGGCGCGTGTGTGCGCCAAGCTGTGATGTAGTCGCGGGGAATCACCAGTCGGGCTCGACGTCAACGTTGATCCGCAGCCGCCAGTCATCGGAACGCGGTGCGTGCTCGTGACCGACAGCCGGAAGGAGCGTGGCGATTTGTCGTGCGTTCCGCTGGACATGAACCTTCAGCGGGGTCGCCCTTTCCGCGGCGCCGAGCAATTCGAGGAGATAGCCGAGCCGCTGGGCCCACGGCACAGGCGCCGTCTGCGCCGCAGCCAGCAGCCGCTCGGGATCGAGGTGTTCCGCGAGCTCGGAGAGCACGGTCGCCACGTTATCCAGCCCCCCGGCGCGTCGCTCGTAGCCCACGAGATCGACCGCCGTCCCCTCCGGGCTCGAAGCCAGGATGGTCCCGCGCGGCGTGTTGAATCGCTGCAGCGGCACGGCGGAGATGCGTTGGCGGGCGATGAACGACGCCCGGACAGACCCGCAAGAGATCGGTCGGCGGTTGCTGGCGACCGCTACCTGGAACTCCTGGGGCCGATGATGCGCGGCGCCATGGTACTGCGCGGCTGACAGCAGCGCCGCGTAGTAACGGAGCTTCCGATACTCCAGCAACGCCGGAATGAACTGGTCGGCCGGCAGACAGCCCAGACTCCGGTACTCGGGCGGCACGATGACGTAGAATCCGCGGGCGGGGCTCGCGACCTTCCCTTGTTTGATCAGTCGCCCCAGGGCAAGCTTCGACGCGGCGCCGGACACGCCGAGCGCGGACCGCATCTCTTCCGCGGTGAAGTGGTAGCGACCGGCCGCAGCAAGATCGTCGACGACAGTCCTGGCTCTGGGTTTCGGTCGGCCTGTTTCCACAATCACAAAGTATCATTTTTCGATGCTTTCCGCACGCAGGCGCTCTCTATCGGCGTGCCGCTCGACGAAATGCGGAGCGTCCCCCGCGCATGGAGACCGGCTCGTTTCAGGTCAAACGCGCAAGCGGGTTCTGCTCGATGACGTAGTCGTCCACCGGGCGCCCGTGGACCACGTGCTCCTGGATGATCCGGTCGAGCACGTCGGGATCGCAGCTCCTGTACCAGGTGCCTTCGGGATAGACGACGGCAATCGGCCCGCCCTCGCAGACGCGCAGGCAGTTGGCCTTGGTCCTGAGCACGCCGCCCCGCTCCGAGAGGCCGAGCTCCTTGAGGCGGCGCTTCAGGAAGGCCCACGCGGCAAGGCTCCGCTCCTTGTCGCAGCACTTCGGGACGGTCTGATCGCAGCAGAGAAAGATGTGCCGGCGGGCGACGTCCACGCCGACCGCGGCGGCGACCCGGCGCTGGCTGTCGAGGCTGCCCGGCTCGGCCGTGGACTGGCGGCCGGCAGGGCTCGACGGGCGGGAAGGCTCCAAGTTGCCGTAGGATAGCACGCAGGGTACGGCCGTCCCGCGCCGCTTCGGCGTCGCTCCAGCGGCCACGACTGCGCGACGTCGAGACCGGAACCATGGCAACACGCTTCCGCCTGTCGGCGCTGAACAACTGGACGTCGATCTTCCTGGCCGCGGTCGAGCGCGGCGGCAACGCCCTGCCGCACCCGGGCACGCTGTTCGCCATCCTGGCCGGGGTAATCGTCGTCGTCTCGGGAATCGCGGCGCGTACCGGCCTCGAAGCGGTCCACCCGGGTACGGGCGAGACCATCCAGCCGATCAGCCTGCTCAACGTCGCCGGCCTGCACCGCATCCTGATCGAGATGGTGACGAACTTCACCAGCTTCGCGCCGCTCGGCACGGTGCTGGTCTCGATGCTCGGCATCGGCGTGATGGAGGCCAGCGGCCTGATCGGCGCGACCCTGCGCCTGCTCGTCCTCTCGGCGCCGAAGCGGCTGCTGACGTTCGTGATCGTCCTCTCCGGGGTGCTCTCCAATACCGCCAGCGAAATCGGCTACGTGCTGCTGGTGCCGCTCGGCGGCATCATCTTCCTCGGCGCGGGACGCCACCCGATCGCAGGACTGGCCGCGGCGTTCGCCGGTGTCTCCGGCGGCTACAGCGCCAACCTGCTGCTCGGCACCATCGATCCGCTGCTCGCCGGCCTGTCGGAGGAAGCGGCCCAGATCGTCCAGCCGGGGTACGTCGTCAACCCCGCCGCCAACTACTTCTTCATGGTGGTGTCGACGTTCGTCGTCTCCGCCGCCGGCACTTGGGTGACCGAACGCATCGTCATCCCGCGTCTGGGCGAATACAAGGGCGAGGAGCGCTCGACCGCCATCGACGAGCTGTCGGATCAGGAGCGGCGGGGCCTGCGCTTCGCCGGCGTCGCCATGGCGGTGTTCGGCGCCTTCCTGCTGTGGGGGACGGTTCCCGCCGACGGCTTCCTGCGCAACCCGGAGACCGGCGACCTCCTGCGCTCCCCGTTTCTCTCCGGCATCGTCGCGTTCATCTTCCTCGGCGGCACGTGGGTCGGCATCGCCTACGGCGTCGGCGCGGGCCGGTTCAAGAGCGACACCGACGTGATGAACGGCATGGGGAAGACGATCGGCACGCTGGGCACGTACCTGGTGCTCGTCTTCTTCGCGGCGCAGTTCGTCGCCTACTTCAACTGGACGAACCTGGGCCTGATCATGGCCGTCAAGGGCGCGGAGACGCTGCGCGCCTCGGGTCTCGGGGGCGTGCCGCTGATGCTCAGCTTCGTCCTGCTGTCGTCGATTCTCAACCTGCTGATGGGCAGCGCGTCGGCGAAGTGGGCGGTCATGGCCCCGGTCTTCGTCCCGATGTTCATGCTGCTCGGCTACTCGCCGGAGCTGACCCAGGCGGCCTACCGCATCGGCGACTCGACGTCGAACGTCATCGCCCCGATGATGTCCTACTTCGCGCTCATCGTCGCCTTCTTCGAGCGCTACGACAAGACCTCCGGCATCGGCACCGTGGTCGCGACGATGCTGCCCTACACGGTGGTCTTCCTCGCCTGCTGGTCGGTGATGTTGGTGATCTGGATGCTGCTCGGCCTGCCGGTCGGACCCGGCGCCGGGCTGTACCTGTAGCCGCGCCGGACGCGCCACCGCGTCTATTCCGGCAGCGCGAGATCGATGCGCACCGCGCCGGCGAGATTCGCCGTCGTGTGCACGGCCACGTAGAGCCGGCCCTCCCGCAACGCGTGCATCTCCGGGCCGGTGAGATCGAGGCTCCCGGCGGCGCTGACGCCGCGGCGCGACAGGTACCGCAGCACCGGACCATTCTCTGCATCCGCGTCCGGACCACGGCGGTGGAGCGCGACCAGCAGCACCTGGTCGGCGATGGCTTCCGTCCCGCGGATCTGGTAGCGCACGGTGCGCGTGGCGGGGCTGAGCACGAAGCTGGCGTCGACCTGCAGCCCCGGATCCGCCTGCACCGCGGCCGCCAGCGGCACGGGAGCGGGGGGCGAAACGAGGCTCGGCGTGAAGTCGGGCGCGCGCCGGTGGCCGGTACCCTGTTCGTAGGCGAACGCCAGCTCGATCAGCCGCGGCTCCGCCCACGCCCGGCCGAGCAGCTCCACCCCGACCGGCATGTCGTCGTCGGCGAAGCCGCCCGGCACGGTGATCGCCGGAAGACCCGACGTGGCGCTCAAGGCGCAGTTGCTCCCCGGCTGCGGCTGGCCGATGGGGCGCGCGGTGCGCCGGATGGTCGGGTAGATCAGCGCGTCGAGCTCCCGCTCGTCGAGCAGCGCGGTGACGGCGGCACGATTCTCGTCCCGCTTGGCGAGGCTCGCGCGATAGTCCTCGGTGTCGAGCTCTTCCACCTCGAGCGAGCGGGCGAGGCCGCCTTCGAGAATGTCGTGGTAGAGGCCGGCCGAGACGAAGTCGGCCAGCGAGCGCACGTGGGCGGCAGGAGTCGCCTCGAGATAGGCATCGAGATGGAAGGGGAACTCCTGCCCGATGACCGACGCATCCTGGGTGAGCTCGGACGGATCGAACTCGTCGAGCTCGATCACCGTCGCGCCCAACCGCTCCATGTCCTCGGCCGCACGCTCGATGACCTCGCGCACCGGCCGTCCCGCGTCCCCCTCGTCGAACATGGCGGGCACCAGGCCGAGCCGGGCCCCGGCGAGCCCGCCCGCGTTCAACGCGGCAGTGTACGTGGCGGGCACGTTGCCCTCGCTCAACCGCGTCGTCTCATCGGCCGGATCGAACCCCACCGTCGCGTCGAGCGCGTAGGCGAGATCTCGCACCGACCGCGTCAGCGGGCCGCCGAAGTCCTGGGTCAGCGACAGCGGCACGATGCCGTCGCCGCTCGCCAGGCCGCGCGTCCCCCGCAGTCCGACCAGCGCATGGTGCGCGGAGGGGATGCGGATGGAGCCGCAGGTGTCGCTGCCCATCCCGAAGGCGCCGAAGCTGGCGCCCACGGCAGCCCCCGTGCCGCCGCTCGATCCACCCGGATTGCGCGTCGGATCGTACGGATTGCGCGTCTGCCCCCCGAACGACGCCACGGTCGTGATGCCGCGGGCCAGCTCGTGCATGTTGGTCTTGCCGAGGACGACGGCGCCGGCCTCGCGCAGCCGCCGCACCTGCGTGGAGTCGTCGGGCGGCACCGAGGTGGCCAGCCCCAACGTGCCGGCGGTGGTCGGCATGTCCGCGGTGTCGTAGTTGTCCTTGATCACCACCGGGATGCCGTGCAGCGGGCCCCGCACGTTGCCCGCCGCGCGCTCGGCATCGCGCTCGGCGGCGACCTCCGCGGCGCGCGGGTTGACGGCGATCATCGCGTTGAGCACCGGACCCCGCTGGTCGAAGGCCTCGATCCGGTCCAGGTAGGCCCCGACCAGCTCGACCGCCGTGACCGTACCGTCGGCCATCGCGGCGCCCAACTCGCTGACCGACTTCTCGGCGACGTCGTAACCCGACCGTGCGGCATCGGGCGGCGCGCCGCAACCGATCATCAGTCCGAACGTGATCACCGGAACCGCCCCTGCTCGCGTTGCGTGCTGTAACACCGTCAACCTCCAGATCCACGTGGCCGCGTCACCGTCGAACGAAATCGCCGCATCGCCGTCAGACGAACCGGCAGTCCTGCCGCATGGCGTCGGCCAGCAGCGCCCGATAGCGCGTCCGGTGCACCGCAACCGCCCCCAGGCTGGCCAGATGGGGGGTCACCCACTGGATGTCGAGCAGCGTGTACCCGCGCGCCCGCAACCGCTCCACCAGCCACGCCAGGGCGACCTTCGATGCATCGGTCACCCGGTGGAACATCGACTCGCCGAAGAACGCCCCGCGCAACGTCACGCCGTAGAGCCCCCCGACCAGCTCGCCCTCCCGCCAGGTCTCGACCGAGTGGGCGAAACCGGCGCGGTGCAGCGCGGCGTAGCTCTCGGCGATCTCCGCGTCGATCCAGGTCCCGTCCGCATCCGGCCGCGAGGCGCACGCGGCGACCACGCCTTCGAACGTCCGGTCGACGGCGACCTCGAACCGACCCTGCTTCAGCACTCTTCTGAGCCGTCTCGACGCGTGGAAGCCATCGAGCGGAATGATGCCGCGTTCCCGGGGCGAAAACCAGCGGATTTCACCGTCGATCGCCATCGGGAAGAAGCCTTTGCGATACGCCGCGAGGAGCATGCCGGAGGGGATCATCGAAATGTCGTGTATATATTGTTGCGTGCCGACCGACCAGACTTCACCCGGCGTTTTCACCTCGGAAGCAACCACCGACGGCGTCCGTGTCCGGGTTCGGGCGCGGTATGCGCCCGACCAGTCCGAGCCGCTGCATCAGCGGTGGATGTTTCTATACACCATCACGATCTCCAACGAGGGCGCCGAGACCGTCCAGTTGATCAGCCGTCACTGGGTCATCACCGACGCGTCCGACCAGGTCCAGGAGGTCAAGGGGCTCGGTGTCGTGGGACGCCAGCCGACGCTCGCCCCCGGCGAGTCGTTCGAGTACACCTCGGGCTGCCCGCTCGGAACGCCGTTCGGCTCCATGGAGGGGACGTACCAGATGGTCACCTCCGGCGGGCGCCGCTTCGACGCCGAGATAGCCGCGTTCGCGCTGTCCGGGCCGTATACGTTGCACTAGCGCGACCGCATCGGCTCGACCGCGACGCCCACGGCTTCCAGCCCCCGACGCAGCGTCATCGCGAGCTCGGCGGCCCCGGGCGTGTCGCTGTGGACGCAAATCGTCTCGCCGGCCAGCTCCAGCACCGTGCCGTCGATGGCTTCGACACTCCCGTCGCGCGCCATCCGCACGGCGCGCTCTATCATCCGCTGAGGTTCGTGAATCACCGCGCCGGGCCGCTGGCGCGAGACGAGCGCGCCGTCCGCTTCGAACGCCCGGTCGGCGAACACCTCGGCCACCACGTCGAGGCCGGCGTCTCTCCCGGCGTCGGCCATCCCCGAGCCGGACAGCACGACCAGCGGCAGCGCCGGATCGAACGCCGCGACGGCCCGTGCGATCGCATCCGCGACGCGGCGATCGCGCACCGCCATGTTGTAGAGCGCCCCGTGCGGCTTGACGTGGCTGAGCCGGATGCCCTCGGCGCCGGCTACGGCCGCCAGCGCCCCGACCTGCGCGAGCACCAGGTTCTCGATCCCGTCCGACGTCAACTCGATCTCACGCCGCCCGAAACCCTCCCGGTCGGCGAACCCGGGATGGGCTCCCACGCACACGCCGGCGTCGCGGGCCGAGCGGACCGTCGCCCGCATCGTGTCCGGATCCCCGGCGTGGGCGCCGCAGGCGACGTTGACCGAGGTGACGTACTCCATCATCCGCCGGTCGTGCTCGATCGCGCCGGGGCCGGTCGCTTCGCCGAGGTCGCAGTTCAAATCGATCCGCATCGGTCCCTCCGCTCTCGGCGCCACGCGGCGTAGCACCGCAGGCTCCTGGGCAATAATGCACCATCATGAAATGGTTCGCCGCGACGGCACTTGCGCTCACCCTGCTCGCTCCACCGGCAACCGCCCAGCCCGGCACCGGCCAGGCGATGGACGCCGACTTCGCGGCCCGGGTCGAGGAGTGGACGACGCGGCCCGAGTTCCTCAGCCCGCTGGTCGACCACCTGCCGGTCAGCGATCGCGTTCCATCACCGAAGGACGTCATCGGCCACCACGCCGGGGCGCCGCGCGAGCTCACCTACTACGCGGAGATGCTGGAGTACTACCGGGCGCTGGCCGCCGCCTCGCCGCGCGTCTCGGTCAGCCCGATCGGCCGCACCGACGAGGACCGCGAGATGGTCGTCGTCACCATCGCGAACGAGGCGACGCTCGCCGGGATGGAGCGCTACCGCCAGGACCTCGCCCGGCTCGCAGATCCGCGGGAAATCGGCGAAGCGGAAGCACAGGACGTCATCGCGCGCGCCAAGCCCATCTACGTCCTCATGGCCGGACTCCACAGCGGGGAGACGGGACCACCGGAGATGCTGATGGAGCTCGCCTACCGGCTCGCGGTCGAGGAAGGACCGCTCTTCGACCGCATCCGCGACGAGTTGATCGTGGCCCTGATCCCGGCCGCGGACCCCGACGGCCGCGACCGCTACGTCGACTGGTACTACCGGCACCTGATCGACATCACCGACGACCGCGACCGGATCGGCGGCCCGCCGTACTGGGGGAAGTACATCTTTCACGACAACAACCGCGACATCAACTACTCGCAGCGGAGCATGCGGAACGTGCTCGACTGGTACCTGAAGTGGCATCCGCCGGTGATGCACGACCTGCACGAGTCGATACCCTTCCTCTACACCTTCAGCGGGCAGGCGCCGCAGAATCCGTTGCTCGACCCCATCGTCTACGGCGAGTTGCCGTGGTTCGCCAACTTCGAGATGGCGCAGTTGACC
Organism: Acidobacteriota bacterium; assembly: GCA_009861545.1. Lineage (NCBI taxonomy): Bacteria > Pseudomonadati > Acidobacteriota > Acidobacteriota bacterium. The sequence goes on from VXME01000107.1 coordinate 9,003, forward strand.
AGCTACGGCATGCCGGGCGTGTGGACCCACGGCTTCGTCGACATGTGGTCGCCGGGCTATCTCGCATTCATGGCCTCGAACCACAACGGGCTGATCCGGTTCTACGAGACGTTCGGCAACGGCGGCGCCACGACCATGAAGCGCCACCTGAAGACCGAGGACAACACGCCCGAGCAGGCGCGCACGAGCCGCGAGTGGTACCGGCCTTCGCCTCCCTACGAGGAGGTCGAGTGGTCGATGCGGAACAACACGAACTACAGCCAGACCGCCGCCCTCACCGCGCTGCAGCTCGCGGCGTCGAACCCCGAGGTCCTTCTCCGGAACTTCTACCGCAAGTCGAGGAACGCGGTGGAGGACGGCGAGCGCAACCCGCCGCACGGCTTCGTCATTCCGGGCGGTCAGCGCGACATCACGCGGGTAGCGACGCTCGTCGACCTGCTGCGCATCCAGGGCGTCGAGGTCGGCCGCGCGGATCGCGCCCTGACGTTCGGCGACGAGAGCTACCCCGCCGGGTCCTACGTCATCAAGGGCGGCCAGCCGTACTTCCGTCTCGCGAAGATCCTCCTCGGCAACCAGGAATTCCCCGACGACGGTCTCCGGACCTACGACGACACCGGCTGGACGATGGGGCTGATGCACCGGGTCGACGTGGTCGCCGTCGACGACCCGGCGGTGCTGGACGCGCCGGTCGAGCCGATCGACGAGGCGCGGGTCACGGGAACGATAGCCGGGGACGATGAGGCCCGCTTCGGTTACGCCGTCGCGCATACCGGCTCGAACCACCTGACGACGCTGCGCTACCGGCTCGGCGATACGTCGGTCGAGACCGCCGAGGAGGACTTCGAGGCGGGCGGCGTGGAATTCCCGCCCGGATCCTTCATCGTCGAGGCCCCGGCCGGCAGCGACCGCGCCGGGCGGCTGCGGAGCTGGATCGTCGAGCTCGGCCTGACCGCGGCCGGGCTCGACGAACGTCCGGACACGGCGACGCATCCGGTCGACCTGCCCCGGCTAGCGATCTACAGCACCTGGGGCAACACGCAGGAGGTGGGCTGGGTCCGCCACGCGTTCGACGAGTTCGAGATTCCGTTCGATCTGATCTTCAAGGAGCGCGTCCGGGAAGGCGACCTGCGGGCGGACTACGACGTCATCCTGATCCCCAACCAGGGCCGCACCGCCAAGGGCCTGGTGTTCGATATCGAGCCCCGCGGCGGACCGCGGGCCTACACCAGGACGGACCGCTATCGGTTCCTGGGCGACTACGGCTCGTCCGAGGACATCACCGGCGGCATGGGAATCGAGGGCGTCCTCGAGTTGCAGCGGTTCGTCGGCGGCGGCGGACTGCTGGTGACGCTGGGTGCCGCGAGTTATGTCCCGCCCGAATACGGGCTCACCCGCGAGATTGACGCCCGACGTCCCGGCACGGGCTTCTATGCCCCCGGCCCACTGGTTGAAGCGGAGATCAAGACCCCCGGACACCCGATCTTCTACGGCTACGAGGCGAGCAAGACGCCGGTGCGCTACGCCAACGGGCCGCTACTCGACGTGCCGCGCCGTTTCCGCGACGAATGGGTGGTGATGTCGTTCACCGACGAGGTCCTGAGCGGCCACCTGCGCGGCGCCGATCGGATCGACGGCCGGCCCGCCGTCGTCGACGTGCCGCGCGGCGACGGCCGCGTCGTGCTCTTCGCCACCAATCCGTGCTACCGATGGCAGAACCACGGCGAGTTCGGCATGCTGTTCAACACGATCCTGCACTACAACGATCTGGACAGCCGGCCAGACTGATGCCCGTCTTCTACGGCCTGGCTTCGTCCTGCCGCGCGTTCGTGAGAGCGATCTCCCGCTCCGCCTCCGCGATCGCACCCTCCAGCCAGACGAGCCATTCGTAGCCGTACTCGTCCATGTACCAGGTGGAGACCCGGCCGGCCGCCATGACGAACGCCCGGCGCTCGGCCGCCGACGGCACGTGCACGCGACCGCCCGCCGCCTCGAACGCCGCAATCGCCTCGGCCGTGCGCTCCCGCGTCCGCGCCAGCGACAAGCGCGCCAGCTCGTCGAAGCCGGCACGCAACAACTGCTGCAGATCCGACGGCAACCCCTGATGGGCCTCCTCGTTCATCAACCACAATCCCGCGCGGTAGCCGTGGCGATCCTGCGTCAGATACGGCAGGTCATCCTGGAGCCCGGCCGCGACGACATCGACGACGCCGTCCGCTGTCCCGTCGATCCGTCCTGACGCGAGGTGGGCGGAAAGTGCCGGCCGCAGGACGGGTTCGGGCAAGGCTCCGATCGCCCGAGCCCAGGCGATTTCGACCGGGGAGTCGGCAGTCCGAAGCGTGAGGCCCTGCACATCGGCGGGCGTTCGGACCACCTGGGAGGCGGTTGCTATGCCGCGCCATCCGCCGGCGCTGCCGAGCGCCATCAGACGCAGTCCGGTCTCATGCAACAGCGCATCGCGCACCCGCGCGAAGAATGTTCCTCGGAACACCCACTCGACGACTTCGTCCGTCTCGAGCAGATACGGCACATCGACGACGTGCAACTCCGGCATGAGGCGGCCGATGGCGGGCACCGTCGATCGGTAGACGTCGATGGTCCCTGCCTGCAGTTCCGCGAGGCACGATGCCGGCTCGTCGCAGCAGCGGCCGCCGGCATCGATCTCGACGGCGATTCGGCTCATCGAGAGCGACTCGACCAGCGACTCGAACGCTGCCGCTTCGGCCAGGTCCACGGCTCCGGCCGGCAGCACCATCGTGAGGGTATGGACACCGTTCGAACCCGTTGCTCCATCTCCGACCTGTGCTTCGCCCGCGACGCCGGCCCCGCAGGCGACCACGGGGGTCAAGAACAACGTGACCGCGAGACCTATTCCCCTACCGGCCAATGCTGGACCTCGATCTCGGTCATCGGAAAGTGCCTCGGATTCCCAGTGGCCAGCACCGCGGCGGACGTGTGCGCCGCCGCCGCAATCAGGCAGTCGGCCTGCGACAGCGTGGTTCCGCGGGCGGCGAACCGGCGACGCCATTCGCCGGCCTTACGGCCCTCGGGTCTACCGATGGGCACGACGCGCAAGCCATCGAAGAGATCGTCCACTGCCTCGATCTCGCCCGGTCGCAACCCCCGGAAGATCTCCTCCACGTTGACGGGAGATGTACCCAGCACGTCCCCGCGTTCGACCAGCGAACCGACACGCTCGACGACCGGCCGACCACGCAGGTAATCGATGAGCACGGTCGTATCCAGCAGCAAGAGCACGGCCTCACCCCACACGCCGTGCGTCACCGGTCCGTTGCCGCTTTACCCACGCGGCCGGATCGTCGTCCCATTCGTGTCCGCCGTCGCGAAGAGCCCCGGCTGCGCGGCGAAGGCGACTGGCGCGACGATGGAGGTCGACAGCGGCGACCACCGCATCCCGCACGAACGCGCTTCGGCGCCTCGGACCAGCAATAGTGTCAATCTCGGTGACGATTGCGTCGTCCAGCTCAAGGTGCATTCGCATGTGTATACCTATAACACATATGATGGCGCGGGCTGAGGCGCCGGTCAGGTCAGCGACGCCCGCTCCGAATCGCCCATCTCGACGCCGCCGCCGGGGAAGTACTCCCGCCACCGCTCCGTCACGCGCTGCGCAATGTCCGGCCGGCAGGTCAGCTCCTTCGGATACGAGGGCTTCATGCGGGCGTCGATGACGATGGGCGGGGTGTAGGAGAGGTGATGGCGGACGACCCGCGTGGCCGCGGCGTGGATGTCCGCGGCCGGCTCGAAGCGGGTGAACGTCGTCCAGAGGAAGTTCATCACCGACGCCACCGCACGGTCCGGCTCGTCCGAGAGGACGACGAGCGGCCAGCCGCCGAACGCGGGGTGGGCCGCCAGCCGCTCGGCGGCGCCCGGCTCGTCGGTGTACGCGGGCGCTCCAACCACGAGGCAACCGGGGCAGAAAACCCGCACCGTATCGACGCCTCGCGGCAGCTCCGCCGCCCGGAACTCGGCCGGCAGCTCGCGCACCGGGGGTCCGAGGCCGAGCCAGACCCCCTTCGAACCCTTGTTCACCTCCGGCCCGGTGTAGTCGAGGGTGTCCATGGACAGGTTCGAGAACACGTAGAGATCGGTCTCCGGGCGGGTGCGCTCGAGCAAATGCACGAGGGTGCGTCGGAAATCCTTCAGGTCCACCCGTTCGTCGGTCACCAGCAGGAATTTCGTCAACGAAAGTTGCCCCTCGCCGAGGATGCGGAACGCACTGGCCATCGCCTCCCGCGCATAGCGCTGGCGCACGACGGCGGCTCCCAGCGAGTGGTACCCAGTCTCGCCGTACGACCAGAGGTCGACGACACCGGGCATGACCAGCGGAAACAGGGGCGAGAGCAGCTCCTGCAGCAGGTCGCCGATGAAGAAGTCCTCCTGCCTGGGCTTGCCGACCACCGTCGCCGGGTAGATCGCGTCCCTCCGATGCGCCATCCGGTCGACGGTGAACACCGGATAGTCGTGGGCCAGCGAGTAGTAGCCGTAGTGGTCGCCGAACGGCCCCTCCGGCCGTCGGACGCGCGGCGCGACCGATCCCATCAGCGCGAACTCGGCGCTGCCGAGCAGGCGATGCGGCCCCATCCCGCCGACCACCGGCAGCCGCCGCCCGGCGATCAGCGACGCCAGCATCAGCTCCGGCACGTTCTCCGGCAGCGGCGCGATGGCGGCCAGCATCAGCGCCGGCGGACCGCCGAGGAAGACGGTGACCGGCAACGCCTCGCCTCGCGCCTCGGCCGCCGCGTAGTGGAATCCGCCTCCCTTGCCGATCTGCCAATGCATGCCGGTCGAGCGGGCATCGTGCACCTGCAACCGGTACATGCCCAGGTTGTGCCCCGGCCGCTCCGGGTGCTCGGTGTAGACCAGCGGCAACGTGATGAAGGGGCCGCCGTCCTCGGGCCAGCAGGTGACCGCGGGCAACCGGTCGAGCCGCACGTCGCGAGTGACGATCTCGGTCAACGGCGCCCGCGCGCGGGAACGGAGGCCGATCCCGACCAGCGCCCCGGCAACGTCGCGCGCCCCCCAGAGCTTCGCCGGCGTCGGCGGCAGCAGCGTCTCGGCCAGCTCGACCAGGCGCCGGATGAGCTGCAGCGGGCGCGTCCCGAAGGCGAGCTCGGCCCGGCGCGCGGTGCCGAACAGATTGGTGACCAGCGGAAACGACGCACCGGCTACGTTCGTGAAGAGCAGCGCCGGCCCGCCGGCGGCGATGACCCGCCGGTGGATCTCGGCCGCTTCGAGGACGGGATCGACCGGCGCCTCGACGACGGCGAGGTCGCCGTCACCGCGCAGTTGGTCGATGAACGCACGCAGGTCCGGGAATCCCTGGGGACGCATGAGCACGCTGCCGACGATACCTTACCGGACACGCCGCCGGGCGTGCTCCCGGTCGGCGTGCTGCTGATCGTGGGGATCCGTGGCAGGCCGGGGCGGCTGGCCCGCATCTTCGCGCGGGCGTCCGGCATCGCCGGGCGCCTCGGTGCGCGGCCCCATGACACGGGGGTCGTCGGCGAGGTCGTCGAGCACCAGCGTGCCCATGCACCGCCGTGTGCTCGGCGCCTCGCCGGAACGTCGCGCCTCACACGCTGCGCGGGCCACCGGCAGCCTCTCCGTGAAACGTCAGCACCGGCATGCGCGGCACGGGGCACGCCCTGTGGTCGCGGTGGAACCGGAGGCGAGCCGCCATCGCCGGCGGGACGTAGTCGCGACGAGGCTCCTCGAACCACTCGACGACATCGCGGAGGTACCAGAGGCCCCAGCGCGCCACCGCCGCACCTGCGACAACGACGTACAACCACGTCATTCGAGCCCTCCCCGTCGCCTTGCCGGCATCGCGTCGTCCGTCCCCGACCGAACGTTGGCACCGCGGGCGACATGGCCACTATCGGCGCGAGGAAGCAAACTCTGTACCCCTGTCTTCCGCCCGCGCGACGCCGGCGGACGGCTACAATGCGAACATGAACAAGACAGCCATGCGCAGCTCGGTCGGTCTGCTCGCCCTGGCGCTCCTGGCCATGCTCGCGACCCGGCCGGCCGCCGCGCAGGCCGGCCGGTACCCCGCGTCGCGGCACGGCGGGAACTACATGTTCAACTTCTATTTCCCGCCGTCGCCGAGCTCGACGCCGTGGGCGCCTGCGTGGGCGCCGGACGGGCGATCGGTGGCCGTGGCGATGGCCGGCTCAATCTGGCGCGTCGACCTCGCGAGCGGGGCCGCGGACGAGCTGACCTACGGGGAGACCTACCACTCGTCCCCCGACTGGTCGCCGGACGGGCGCTGGATCGTCTACACCGCGGACCACGACGGCGAGGCGGTGCAGCTCGAGATCCTCGACGTGGCCGCCGGGGAGGCGCATGCGCTGACCGACGACGACCAGATCTACGCCGACCCCGTCTTCTCTCCCGACGGGACCCGCGTCGCCTATGTGGCGACCACGCCGAGCGGCTACTTCAACGTCTACATCCGGTCGATCGCCGATGGCCGCTGGAGCGGCGAGGCGGTCGCGGTCACGCGCGACAACGACTTCGGCCGCAACCGCCTGTACTTCGGGCCGTGGGACATGCACCTGACGCCGGCCTGGCTGCCCGACGGGAACGAGCTGCTCCTGGTCTCGAACCGGAACATCCCGCTCGGGTCCGGTCACGTGCTGCGCGTGCCGGCGCGCGCCGGGGGCATCGACGACGCCACCGCGGTGCTCCGGGAACAGACGCTCTACCGCACGCGGCCCGACGTCGCGAGCGACGGCCGGCGGTTCGTCTACTCGTCGACCGGCGGCGCGGCGGACCAGTTCAGCAACCTCTACGTGCAACCCACGGCCGGCGGCGAGCCCTACAAGATCACGTTCTTCCAGCACGACGCGTTTCACCCGCGGTGGTCGCCGGACGACGAGTGGATCGCGTTCATCACCAACGAAGGCGGGCTGCCGCAGCTCGCGCTGCTCGAAACGCACGGCGGCGCCCTGCGCACCGTGACCATCGAACGACGGCGCTGGAAGCGGCCGATGGGCGTCCTGTCGGTGGCCACCCGCGACGCCGCGACCGGCGCGGCGACCGGCGCGCGCATCCACCTGACCGCGTCCGACGGCAAGTTCTACGCGCCCGCCGACGCCTACGCGCGTGTCGGCGGACAGGGCGATCACGTGTTCCACCACACCGGGCGGTTCACCGTGGAGGTGCCCGCCGGGCTGACCGAGCTGACCGTCGTCAAGGGCTTCGAGTACTGGCCGGAGGAGGTCTCCGTGGAGGTCGGCCCGGGTGCGGTGGCCGAGCTCACCGTCGATCTGCGCCGCATGACCGACATGGCGGCCAAGGGCTGGTACAGCGGCTCCACCCACGTCCACATGAACTACGGCGGCAACCTGCACAACACGCTCGAGAACCTCGTGATGATGTCCGCCGCCGAGGACCAGGACGTCGTCAACGAGCAGGTGGCGAACAAGGACAACCGCATCCTCGACTACCAGTTCTTCGTGCCGGGCGGCGGCCCGCATCCGGCGTCGACGCCGGAGCATCTGGTCGTGGTCGGCCAGGAGTACCGGCCCCCGTTCTACGGCCACGTCTTCATGTTCGGGATGCGCGACCACCTCATCTCCCCCTTCACGATGGGCTACGAGGGAACTGCCATCGAAAGCCTCTATCCGAGCAACACCGACATGTTCCGGAAGGCGAAGGCGCAGGGCGCCACCGTCGCCTACGTGCACGCGTTCGGCGGCGAAGCGGACCCGCTCGACGGCAACCTCGGCGGCGGCAAGGGGTTCCTGGTGGACGCGGCGCTCGGCACGACCGACGGCATCGAGTGGTCCGACGCCGCGCGGGCCGGCTTCTTCCCGGTCTACGCCGCCTGGAACAACGGGCTGCGGGTGACCGCCACCGGCGGAGAGGACTCGATCAGCAACCTGCACCGGTCGAAGATCGTCGGTTCGGTGCGCACCTACGTGCACACCGGCGTCCGCGGGCTGGACATGGACGCCTGGTTCGAGGGGCTGCGCGAGGGACGCGCGTTCGTCTCGTCGGGTCCCCTCGTCGAGCTGACGGCGAACGGGCGCATGGCCGGCGAGACGGTCGCGCTCCCGGCCGGCGGCGGCAGCGTGGCGCTGGCCGGCCGCGTCGAGTCGATCACGCCGCTGGAGCGCGTGTTCGTCGTCTGTCGGGGAGAAGAACGGGCCGACATTCCCCTGCGCGGGGACCGGCGGAGCGTGGCGTTCGACATCGAACTCGACATCGATCGCAGCGGCTGGTGCCACCTGCGCGCCGAGGGTCACCCGAGCGAGCGGGCGCCGCTCGACGTCAGCTACGCGCAGGCATTCACCAATCCGATCTGGATCACGGTCGGGGATCAGCCAGTCCGCGACGCCGCCTCGGCCGAGTACGGCATGCGCTGGATCGACCGGCTGCGGGCGATGGCGGAAGAGTGGCCCGGCTGGCGGTCCGAGCGCGAGCGCCAGCACGTCTTCGCGCAGTTCGACGAGGCGCGGGCGATCTACGCGGGATTCGCCGCCGAGGCGCCGTAGGACCGACGCGCGCCGGGCTTCGCGGCTCCTGAACCACCGGGCATGGTCCGCCACCTCGCCGGGGTGGTCAGGCCACCGATGCAGTCGGCACCGATGTTGCTACGATAGCTATGTAACATGACCTACCTCCTCATCGCAGCACACGCCGCGCCGCCCATCACGATCGAGTTGCCCACCGCGGTTTCGACCGCGGCATGGGTCATCACCGCCCTGCTCACCGGCATCGGCATTCTGTCGGGGGTCGTCGCCTACTTCCTGCGTCGTGAACTCAAGAGCAACGACGCGGCGCACCGGGAACTCACGGGAGACGTCAAGACGGTCGAATCGGACGTCAAGAAGCTGCTGGCGGGCCAGGGCCGAATCGAAGGGGCGCTCAACGCGCTCCTGAGTCAGCGCTAGACGCTACCCTACATGGCGATTATCATGATAATCGCCATGTCTTTCGGCGGTGAACCGCACGTTCCGCGCTGTCTCGATCTGGCGCGCCTGCTCGCCCGGCGCTCCGTGTTCCTGTTCGGGCCGCGACAGACCGGGAAGTCCACCTACGTCCGGCGGCAACTCGCCGGCACGGTAGAACTGTCCTTTTCACTGCTCGACCAGGGACTGCTCACGGACGTTCTCGCCGACCCCACGCGGATCCGGAAGGAGATCGCGGCCCGCGATCTGCGTGACACGGTGATCTGTATCGACGAGATCCAGAAGTGCCCGGCGCTCATGGACGAGGTCCACTTGATGATCGAGGAACGCGGCATCCGCTTCCTCCTCACCGGATCGAGCGCACGCGCCCTCAAGCGCAAGGGCGTCAACATGCTCGGCGGGCGCGGCAGCGACCGGGTGATGCACCCGTTCTCGTGGTTCGAGCTCGGCAAGCGCTTCTCCCTCGACCGCGCGATCAACCACGGCCTCCTTCCGCCGCACTACCTGTCGGACGACCCGGACGAGGGTCTGGCGTCGTACGTCGACCGCTACCTCACCGAGGAGATCGCCGCCGAGGGCCTCGCCCGCAACCTGCCGCGGTTCGCCCGCTTCCTCCAGACCGCGGCGACCACCAACGCGCAGATGCTCAACTACTCCAACGTCGCACGCGACGCGCAGGTGCCGCGCCAGACCGTCGTGCAGTGGTACGAGGTGCTGCGCGACACGCTCATCGCGTTCGAGCTGCCGGCCTGGTCGAGAACCGTCAAGCGCAAGGCGATCGAGACCGCCAAGTTCTACTTCTTCGACACGGGCGTGGTCCGCGCCCTGCGCCGGCTGCCGCCGGTCAGCGAAGCGTCAGCGGACTTCGGCGAGTTCTTCGAGCATCTCGTCTTTCTGGAGCTCCGCGCCTGGATCGACTACCGCAGGCCGCGCACGCCTCTCGCCTATTGGCGCTCGCGATCAGGCTACGAGGTCGACTTCATCCTCGACGACCGGATCGCCATAGAAGTGAAGGCGACGCGGCGGGTCCAGCAGAAGCACCTGCGGAGTCTGCGGGCCCTCGACGACGAACGGCTCATCGAACGACCCATCGTCGTCTGCCGCGAGGAGCGGCCGCGCATCGAGAACGGTATCGAGATCTGGCCGCTGGAGTTCTTCCTGGCGGCTCTGTGGAACAAGGGCCTGTGAGCCGCCGCGACCTACGAGGGGTTCGCGGCGCAGGCGCCAAGCATCAGCGGGCGGATAGCAGCGTCCGGATCCGCTCGTCGAAGTCGGTCGACCGGCTGCAGCCCGCGCGGCACGAACCCTGCCACCGCGTATCATGCAGCGTGGAGAGGCGCAGGCTCCCCGTCGGCATCCAGACCTTCCGCCAGATCCGGGAGGAGGGCTACTACTACGTCGACAAGACCGCCTACGCCCGCCGGCTCGCGGACGATGCCGGCAAGCACTATTTCCTGTCGCGCCCGCGGCGCTTCGGCAAGAGCCTGTTCGTGGACACCCTCAAGGAGCTGTACGAGGGGAACGAGCCGCTGTTCCGGGACCTGGCCGTGCACGGCGGCTGGGACTGGTCCCGGCACCATCCGGTCGTGCGCCTGAGCTTCGCCGCGGGCAACTTCAGGCGGCCGGACGAGTTGCTGGCGAGCATCGCGGAGCAGTTGGCCGACATCGAACGCGAAACGGAGGCGCCCGTCGCCGAGACGACCGCCACCGTGCCGCGGCGCTTCGCCCGCCTCCTGGCCGCGCTGCACGGCCGGGCCGGCCGGCGGGTGGTCGTGCTGGTGGACGAGTACGACAAGCCGATCCTGGACGCGCTCGACGAGCCGCACGTCGCACGGGCGAACCGCGACGATCTGCGCGGACTGTACGGCGCGATCAAGGACGGCGACGCGCACGTCGAGCTGACCTTCATCACCGGAGTCAGCCGGTTCTCGAAGGTCAGCCTGTTCTCCGACCTGAACAACCTCATCGACATCACCCTCGACCCCGGCTACTCGACCATCTGCGGTTATACCGAGGCGGACCTCGACACGGTGTTCGCGCCCGAGCTGCCGGGCCTGGACCGCGATCGGATCCGGGCCTGGTACAACGGCTACAACTGGCTGGGAGCAGAGAAGGTCTACAACCCGTTCGGCATTCTCAAGCTGTTCCGCAGCCGCGCGTTCCAGGCCCACTGGTTCGAGACCGCGACGCCGCGGTTTCTGGTCGACACGCTCCTGCGGCGCGGCTTCTCGGCCCCGGACCTGGATGCCGTTCACGCAAGCGAGGCGCTGCTGTCGTCCTTCGACGTGGACCGCATCGCCCCCGAGGCTCTCCTGTTCCAGACCGGTTACCTGACGATCGCGGACGAGGCACGCCGGGACAATCCTCCGCTGTATCGCCTGGGCTACCCGAACCGCGAGGTCCGGCAGGGACTGAATGAGAGCCTGCTGGACGCGCTGGCGCCCAACTGGCGGCGGTCGGCCGGCGACGCCGGCGCGCTCCGCCGGCGGCTGGCGGCGAAGGACTGGACAGGCGTGGAGGCGCTGTGCCGGCAACTGCTGGCGGGCATTCCCCACGACTGGCATCGGCGCAACGAGATCGCGCGCTACGAGGGGTACTGGTCGAGCGTGTTCTACGCCTGGTTCCAGGCATCGCTGGACAGCGTGGCAGTGGAGGACGCGACCAGCCGCGGCCGGGTGGACCTGTCGGTGCGGCTGGCGGAAGACATCTACCTCTTCGAGTTCAAGGTGGCCGAGCGCTCCGACACCGGTGCCGCGCTGGCGCAGTTGCGGGCCCGCGGCTATGCCGAAAAGCACCGCGCCCCGGGTCGCACCGTGCACCTGATTGGCGTGGAGATCAGCGCCGAGACGCGGGACATCGCGGCGTTCGAAGCCGTCACCTGCCCGGAACGATGACCTGTAACCGCCTACCCAATGCCGTAGACGCCATGTACCCGATATTGGAAGTTCGCCCGGACTGGCGACCGGAGTCGGAACCGATGGGCAGCAAGAAGAAATTCTGGTTCCGCCCGGATGACTCCGCCCGCCGGGACTGGCTATTCAAGTATCCCCGCCGCGACACCGGCGAGCATTGGGCTGAGAAAATCGCCGCGGAAGTCGCCTCGACGCTCGGGATCCCGCATGCGAACGTCGAACTGGCGGTGTTTCGGGGCGCCCGCGGGTCAGCAACCGAATCGTTCTCGAGTGGGGTCCGGAGCTGCAACACGGTAACTCTCTACTGGAAGTCTCGGTCTACAACTACAACCCAGAGACCTCGTTTCGTCACTCCAGTCACACGCTGGAGAACATATGGAGGGCTATGGACCAGGAGTTCGTCGATGCTGAAGCTGCGAGGAGAGCCAAGGGTGCGATCGCCGAGTATATGGTCCTTGACGCGGTAATTGGCAACACCGACCGTCACCACGAGAACTGGGGCGTGCTTCGCCAGCCTGCCGGCGTCGGCTCCGAGCGGATCGTCGCCCCTTCGTTCGATCACGCCTCTTCGTTGGGCCGTGAACTGCTGGATGCTCGCCGTGAGCTCCTGCTCGCTGAGAGTCGATTGGCGGCTTACGCGGAACGAGCGCGCGGCGCAATCTACTGGACGGACGATGGTGATCCCATCAGCCCACTGGAATTGGTTCGACGAGCGGCCGATGGTCATCCGGATCTCTTCGGACCGGCGTTGGCGAAGCTTGACCATCTCGATGACGGAGCTATCGTGGACATCGTCAATCGCGTGCCCCAGGCCTGGATGACCCCGGCCGCGAGATCGTTCGGGATCGCTCTGATGCGGTTACAATCGGGCGCGATTGGGAGAACTGACCCAGTGAATGCCTGCACTCTGTTCCTGGCTTGGCAGGACAAGACCAGTCGCCGGTGGTTTCCCGTCGGCAGGTTGGACGCGGACGTCGAACACCCCTTGTATCGCTATTGCTACATCGGCGGGGCCAAGCGGGCTCAGGACGAGGCGCATTTCGTGCCGCTTTCCGAGTTTCCGGACCTGAGGGGCAAATACGAGTCGCCGTACCTTTTCCCCTCGTTCAGCAACCGGGTCATGGCGCGCGGGAGGCCGGATCGTGACGACTACCTCCGCACCCTTGGTCTACCGGCCGACGCCGACGCGATCGAGATCCTGAAGGTGAGTGGAGGCTACCGGGTAACCGATGCGTATGAGGTGTTCCCTAAACTCGCAAAGCGCGACGACGGACGATTCACGTGCCGATTTTTTCTGCATGGCTGGCGGCACGTCAGTCCGGCGGGACAAGCCCGCATCGACAGCCTGAAGCCGGGCGAGAAACTGTACCTGACCCTGGAGCTGACGAACCCTGTCACGACCTTGGCCGTGCAGATTCAGTCTACTGACTACCAGATGCTCGGATGGGCTCCGAACTATCTCGTGTACGATCTGGCCGCGGCCGCCGGTTCACCACGCGAATACGAAGCACAAGTAGTTCGAGTGAACCCCCTGTCGTTGCCTTCTCGGCAGCGCGTACTGATTGAGATTCGCGGCCGTTGGGACGGCCACGAACCGATGACGCATTCCGACTTTCTTCCGTTGACGGAGGACCCACCGGTGCAGCTCGCCCCCTCCCAGAGGACTGCGCGACGCGTCGTCGTGGTGGAGTGATCGCGCTTCAGTCTGGTCCAGACTGAGACGTCCTCCATTTCATCGCCTGGCCCTCCGGTGGTCGGTCGCGGACCGGGGCATCTGTTGCATCCGAGTGATGGACAGCGGCCAAGCTGGTCACGGATGACTCTGCGACCCTGCGCGCAAGCCCCGATCCCCGCCGCCGGAGTAGAATCCCCCCTGCCGGGCGCGCCGCGGCACGCCCATGAAATCAGGGAAAGCAGGGGGAAGGCATGACGGATACGGATCGGATCGCGGCCGGCGGACTCCAGGTCGACAAGGAGCTCTACGACTTCATCAACGACGAGGCGCTGCCGGGCACCGGCGTCTCCCCGGAGGCGTTCTGGTCCGGGTTCGACCGGCTCGTACACGGCCTCGCGCCGCGCAACCGCGAGCTGCTGGCCAAGCGCGAGGACCTGCAGCGGCGCATCGACGCGTGGTACCGGGAGAACCACGACGAGCCGATCGACCTGCCGGAGTACAAGGCGATGCTCCAGGAGATCGGCTACCTGGTGCCGGAGGGCGAGGATTTCTCCGCGACGACGGCCAACGTCGATCCCGAGATCTCGACCATCGCGGGGCCGCAGCTCGTGGTGCCGGTCACCAACCCCCGCTATGCGCTCAACGCCGCCAACGCCCGCTGGGGCAGTCTGTACGACGCGCTCTACGGCACCGACGTCATTTCCGAGGACGGCGGCTGCGAGCGTGGCGCCGAGTACAACCCGGTGCGCGGCGCCCGCGTCATCGCGCGCTCGCGCGAGTTCCTCGACGCGGCGGCGCCGCTGGCCGGCGGCAGCCACGCCGACGCGACCGCCTACGAGGTGGCCCACGGCGCGCTCAGCGTCACGCTGAAGAACGGCGGCGCGACGGGACTGGCCGACGCCTCGAAGTTCGCCGGCCATCAGGGCAACGCCGGGGCGCCGTCGGCGGTGCTGCTGCGCAACAACGGCCTGCACATCGAGATCCGCATCGACCGCAACCACCCTGTCGGCAAGGCCGACGACGCCGGCATCAAGGACATCGTCCTGGAGGCGGCGACGACCACCATCATGGATCTGGAGGACTCGGTCGCGTGCGTGGACGCCGAGGACAAGGTGGTGGCCTACCGGAACTGGCTCGGTCTGATCAAGGGCGACCTGACCGACCGCTTCGAGAAGGGCGGGCGGATGGTCGACCGGGCCATGAACAAGGCCCGCGAGTACACCGGACCGGACGGGTCCGGCGTTACGCTGCCCGGAATCAGCCTGATGCTGATCCGCAACGTCGGGCACCTGATGACCAACCCCGCCATCCTCGACAAGGACGGCAACGAGACGCCGGAGGGGATCCTCGACGCGATGATCTCGTCGCTGATCGCGGTCCACGACGTCAAAAGCGGCAGGAACAGCCGCGCCGGCTCCATCTACATCGTCAAGCCCAAGATGCACGGGCCGGAAGAGGTGGCCTTCTGCGACCGGACCCTGGCGCAGGTGGAGGACGTCCTCGGCCTCGACCGCCACACGATCAAGATCGGGATCATGGACGAGGAGCGGCGCACGACGGTGAACCTGAAGGAATGCGTACGGGCCGCGAAGGAGCGTGTCTTCTTCATCAACACCGGCTTCCTCGACCGCACCGGCGACGAGATGCACACCGCGATGGAAGCCGGGCCGATGATCCGCAAGAAGGAGATGAAGACCGCCGACTGGATGGTCACCTACGAGGACTGGAACGTCGACGTCGGCCTGGAGACCGGTCTGCCCGGCCACGCCCAGATCGGCAAGGGCATGTGGGCGATGCCCGACCTGATGGCCGACATGATGAAGGCCAAGATCGGCCACCCGCAGCAGGGCGCCAACACCGCCTGGGTGCCCTCGCCCACCGCCGCCACGCTGCACGCGACCCACTATCACCAGGTGGACGTCGCCGCGCGGCAGGCCGAGCTGCGGTCGCGCCCGCGCGCCGACCTCGACAAGATCCTGACCATCCCGCGCGAGGAGAAGCCCGGCTGGTCGCCGGCGGAGATCCAGCAGGAGCTCGACAACAACGCCCAGGGCATCCTGGGCTACGTCGTGCGCTGGGTCGATCAGGGCATCGGCTGCTCGAAGGTGCCCGACATCAACAACATCGGGCTGATGGAGGACCGCGCCACGCTGCGCATCTCGAGCCAGCACATCTGCAACTGGCTGCACCACGGCATCTGCACCGAGGCGCAGGTGCGCGAGACGCTGCAGCGGATGGCCGGCGTGGTCGACGGGCAGAACGCCGGCGACCCGAACTACCGGCCGATGGCCCCGAACTTCGCCGACAGCGTCGCCTTCCAGGCGGCCTGCGACCTGGTGTTCAAGGGACGCGAGCAGCCGAGCGGCTACACCGAGCCGATCCTCCACGCGCGGCGGCAGGAGGCCAAGGCGAAGTACGGGCGCGGCTGATGGGGTCCGAGACGCCCGGCGCCGGCAACGGAGCCGCCGCGGTTCAGGCGCGCTACCCCCGTACGGTCACCCTGACCGACGGGCGGGACGTGACGCTGCGGCTGATGACGCGCGACGACGTCGACGCGGTGCTCGCGTTCGCGAGGACCCTCGACCCCGACGAGTTGCTCTACCTGCGCGTCAACATCACCGAGCCGGGGGTCGTGGAGCGCTGGGTCCACTACATCGAGACCGGCCGCACCGAGACGGTGCTCGCCCTCGACGGGGACGTGGTTGCCGGCGAGGCCAGCCTGCTCCACAACCGGACGAGCTGGACCCGGCATCTGGGCGAGATCCGGCTCCAGGTGGCGCCGCCCCACCGCCGCCGCGGGGTGGCGCGCCTGCTGACCGACGAGGTGGACTGGATCGCCCGCACGCTGAACCTGCGCATGCTGACGGCGCGGATGACGCTGGACCAGACCGCCGCGCAGGGGTTCTTCCGGCAGATCGGATACCAGCGCGAGGCCGTGCTGTGGGACTACGTGATGACGGCGGACGGCAAGACGCGCAACCTGCTCGTTGCGACGAAGCGGCTATGATGATTCGCCGCCGATGCGGCGGTTGACGAAGGGGAGGATGCTGTGGCCGACGACAAGCCGACCGATGGATTCGATGCGCTGCTGACCGAGGACCGTACCTTCGATCCGCCGGAGGCGTTCGCGAAGAACGCCAACATGAACGACCCGGACATCTACGCGAAGGCGGATGCCGACCCGGAGGCGTTCTGGGCCGGGATCGCCGGCGAGCTGGAGTGGAGCCGTCCCTGGGACACCATCCTCGACTGGCGGCCGCCCGACGCCAAGTGGTTCATCGGCGGCAAGATCAACGCCAGCGTCAACTGCGTCGACCGCCACGCGCTGGGCAGCCGCCGCGACAAGCGGGCCATCGTCTGGGAGGGCGAGCCGGGCGATCAGAAGACGCTGACCTACGGCGAGCTGCACGCCGAGGTCCAGAAGTGCGCCAACGTGCTGAAGCGGCTGGGCGTCGGCCACGGCGACCGGGTGGCGGTGTACCTGCCGATGATCCCGGAGCTGCCGATCGTGATGCTCGCCTGCGCGCGCATCGGCGCGGTCCACAGCGTCGTGTTCGGCGGCTTCTCGGCCGAATCGCTCCGCGACCGGATCAACGACATGCAGGCGAAGCTGCTCGTCACCGCCGACGGCGGCTTCCGGCGGGGCGGCGTCGTGCCGCTGAAGGAGATTTCGGACGCGGCGCTCGACGGAGCGCCCAGCGTGAAGAACGTGCTGCTGGTCAAGCGCGAGGGGCTGGAGACGCCGTTCAAGGTGGTCAAGGGCCGCGACCACTGGTACCACGAGCTGATGTCGTGGGTCGGCGAGACCTGCCCGCCGCGCGAGAACGACGCCGAGGACCTGCTGTTCACTCTCTACACGTCGGGCACCACCGGCAAGCCGAAGGGAATCGCGCACACCACCGGCGGCTACCTCACCGGGACCTACATCACGACCAAGTGGGTGTTCGACCTGAAGGAGGACGACATCTACTGGTGCAGCGCCGACATCGGCTGGGTCACCGGGCACAGCTACCTCGTGTACGGCCCGCTCGCCAACGGCGCCACCTGCGTCATGTACGAGGGTGCGCCGGACACACCGGGCCGCGATCGCTTCTGGGACATCATCGAGCGCCACAAGGTGAGCATCTTCTACACGGCGCCCACCGCCATCCGCGCCTTCATGAAGTGGGGCCCGGAGCATGTCTCCAAGCACGACCTGAGCACGCTGCGGCTGATCGGATCGGTCGGCGAGCCGATCAACCCCGAGGCCTGGATGTGGTACCACCGCCACGTCGGCGGCGACCGCTGCCCCATCGTCGACACCTGGTGGCAGACCGAGACCGGCAGCATCCTGATCACCCCGCTGCCGGGGCTGACGAAGCTCAAGCCGGGCTCCGCCTCGCGGCCCTTCCCGGGACTGAAGCCGGCCATCGTGACCGAGAGCGGCCAGCCGGTCGAGGTGGGCGGCGGCTACCTCGTGCAGACGCGCCCCTGGCCGTCGATGCTGCGCACCATCTACGGCGACCACGACCGCTACGTCGCGACCTACTGGAACCGCTGGGGACATGCGACCTACGTCACCGGCGACGGCGCCAAGGTGGACGAGGACGGCTACTTCTGGCTGCTCGGCCGCGTCGACGACGTGCTGAACGTCGCCGGCCACCGCGTCGGCACCATGGAGGTCGAAAGCGCCCTGGTCGACCACCAGGAGGTCGCGGAGGCGGCCGTCGTCGGCAAGGAGCACGACATCAAGGGCCAGGCGATCTGCGCGTTCGTCACCCTGAAGGAGGGCGTGCAGTCGTCGGACGCCAAGGTGGAGGAGCTCCGGCAGCACGTCGCCACCAAGATCGGCGCCATCGCCAAGCCGGACGAGATCCTCTGGACCGTCGACCTGCCGAAGACGCGCTCCGGCAAGATCATGCGCCGTCTGCTCCGCGACATCGCGGCCGGCAAGGCGCTGGGCGACGTCACGACGCTGGCCGACCCGTCCATCGTCGCGAAGCTGCGCGAGCAGTACGAGGAGAAGGAAGGGTAGGGAACCGGCGCACCGTGCCGCGGCAAGGTCATACTCGCCGCGGTGCGGGCATCCCTGCTACCGTCGACTCAACGGTCCGGGTCCGGAACCACGTTTATTACTACGCTCGCCTTCGACACGCACAGGGCCGTCAAAGGCCTTGCGTGACGCCGGCGGCGGAACCGGCGGCGGCAGCCCTCCCGTGGACTTCCGCCGCCTGCTCGTAGCGCCGTATGAGCGCGACCTTACGGTCGGGCTACTGCGATCCCCCCGCCACCGCGCCGGCGAGGATGTTGTAGAGACCGTAGTTCCCCTCGTGGCAGGCGTACTCGTAGAGCGGCTCCGGGTTCCTCCGCATCGGCACCGAGAACGTCCAGGGCCGCGTCCACACCGTCGGGTCGTCGACGGTGACGTCGTACCGGAGCGTGTCGGCGTCCACCCGCGTAAGGCGCTCCACGAGCGTGAGGTTGGGCGTGGTCGATCCCCGCATGAAGTTCGTCTCGCGCAGGAAGTTCCTGGTCTCCACGACCAGGGTGTCGCCCTCCCAGTGGCCGCGCGAATCGCCGGTCCACTGTCCGATGCCCGCATCCAGATGATCGCGCCCGTCCAGCGGGACGACGCGGGCGTTGTGGTTCATCTCGTTGTAGAGCACGACCGTGTCCTCGGTCTGGAACACCTGCACGTTGTTGTTGTACGCGCTCGGCGCCATCGGCGGGCCCGAGTTGAAGCCGAGGATGCAGCGCACCTGCAGCCCGCCCGGTCCGAGGTCCTCGACGAACCCGCCCTCTGTCGGCTCGTGGCCGCCCACGCCGGCCCGCGCCTCTTCCAGCGCCTGCTGCCGGTCCATGGCCTCCTGCGTCAGCGGCGGGATCCGGCCGTCCGGCGGATCGACCACCAGCGACGTGCGTTCGGTGGTGACGGATGTGCCCTCATCGAACCAGAAGTCGTTGTAGGGCACGACGCGGTCGGACGTGTCGTTGTCGCGGCTGCGGGTCCGGATGGTCTCCTCGGCGAACTCCGCGGCTTGCTCGGCCGTGAACGTCTCGGTGTCGGCGAGCTCCTCGGGACGTTCCATCGGCGTGAGGCTGCGGAAGTCCCAGACCCCTTGCAGATCGGGGGCGCCCCACGGGGTGCGCGGCGGCTCCATCGACCCCTCGGTCTGCGCCCCGGCCTCCAGCGGCGCGAGCGCGACGATCGCCAGAACGGTCAGCACTGCTGCAAGCGCGTGACGAGTCATGATTTCACCTCCTCGGCAGTATCGTCTCCAAAACGGGAACGGCCCATTCTAGAAATCTGCGCCGCAGGACGCAACGGAGTGAGTTCTGCGGCGCAGGGCCCTGAGGCGGTGGGGACTGGGGCCGAACACGGAGCCTTGCGACGGGTATGGCGGCGCCAGCGCCATGCCACGGCCACCGCCCGGTCACCTCGTCCGAGCCTCGCGGACGATCCGCTCGACGTCCTCGTCGAGCAACAGCCGCTCGCGCGCCAGGTCCTGCGCCGCGGCCGAGACCGCCTTTACGTACGCCCCCGGGTCCGGGTAGCGCTCCTCCAGCGACGGCCGCGGATCCCCGATGGCGAGCCGCTCGGCCTGGGTCGCGGGGAAGTCGATCTGCTGTCCGGAGGCATCGCACAGGTCCGGTCCGGCGAATGCCGGCGCCCGTAGCGCCCAACCCGTGAACGTGGCGCGCGGAGCCGCCACCGCCGGCAGGCGAATGCCCGCGAGATCGTTCCCGTCGGCGTCGGTGCGCGGAACGAAGACGGGGTACGGCGCGCCGGCGGATACCGGCGGCAGGGTGGTCAGGATGCCCTCGTCGAAGCCGGGACCGTAGTCGAAGAGGTCGCCCGTGCTCATGAGCCCGGTGTAGTCGACGCCCGGAATGTTCGGAAAGCCGACCATCTCGCGCGGCAGCGGGGGAACCAGTGATCCGTCGGCGCGGCGCGGCACGCGGCTGGCCGGCGGCTCGTTCCCGGTCGTCACCCATTCGTCGAGCGCCACCAGCAGCGCGCGCAGGCCGGCGTTGGCCACCAGCGGATTCCGCGGCTGTCGGCAGATGCCGAGCCCGCTGGAACCGATGCCCGCCGCGTGCGGCAGGCTCGAGAACAGGTAGAAGCGGACCTCCGGCGCGTCCGGCAGATCCTCGCCGACGAGGTCGGTGTGCAGCAGCGACGCTCCCTTCACCCAGTACTCGTTGGCCGAGTTGGCCTCCATCAGCCGCGGGCAGGTCCCGCTCGCGCGACAGCGTTCGAGCCGGCCGTCGGTGCGTCCGGTCACCGGGTCGGTCAGCAGATGGTTGGCGAACGGGAACTCGCGCTCGGGAAACCAGCGCGCGATGTGCTGCCGGTGAGTGCGGAACGGCTGGGCGAAGCGATAGTTGAAGAAGCCGCCGCTGGCCCCGCCGATCCAGTTCAGGACCCCGTCGAACACCCGCCGGCCGTCCTCGTCGGCGTTGAAGCCCAGGTGCACGAAGTCGCGCAGGAGGCGGGCCGCCTGCGAGATGCCCATCGTCACGACCTGCTCGACCGAGCCCGCCAGCGGATTCGGCGCCCCCACTTCGTCCGCCGCCGCGTGACGCAGGAACGCGACGACGTCGCGCACGGCGGCGAAGCCGAGTCCGGCCACCTGCGGGTCGCGGGCCGGATAGGCGAGCTCGTACAGTCGGCCCTGCTCGAACGGCGTGCCCGGAGGACGCAGGCGGATCGTCCGGGCGTCGATGTACTCCCACTCGTCGGCCCCGATCCGCTCGGGTACGTCCGTGTAGCGCTTCCTCACCGTCAAGTTCGCCCGCGTCGTGTCCCGGCTCGCCGCCGCATAGGTCAGCGTCCCGATGCGGGTCGAGTCGTTGTCGACGACGAACTCCTCGAGGGCCGGTCCCACGATGGGCGAGCCGTCCCGGTTGACTGCGACAGGTGCCGCGATGCGCAGCCGCGTCCCGTCGGGCGCCGCCGTGACATCCCAACCGCTCGACACGAAGGTGTACCCGCGGCGCATCAGGAACCCGTTTCCGGCGTCCGCCGCGGTCGTCGGATCGTTCCCGCCGGAGCGCGCGTCGTTCAACTGGCCCAGCGACAACATCCGCCCGCGGTTGTTCAGCTCGTAGAAGATGCGGCCGTTGCCCTTCGACGGGTCGACCGGCCGCAGAACGAGAAGGTCGGCGGCGTACTCCACCAGGCCGCGGGCGTTCCGCGGCGCCAGCTCGACGTCGGTGATGACCGCGTTCTCCGGCGCCTCCGGATCGACCTCCCCGAAGACGCGGCCGACCAGCTTTTCGTACGGCCCCACGTCGCCGAACGAACGGCCCTCGAACGTCGGCGACTCGACCCGCTCGATCTCGATCCGCACCACGCGGGCCTCGACCGCGCTCGGGACGACGAACACCACGCTCAGGACCGTGCAGAGGATGGTTCGGCGGAGACGTCGGTGGATTACTGCTCGCATGGACGGCCTCCCTGGGCGGTTGTCGGTTGGCGTCACGACGTCGCGCGCTCCCCCGGGTGCGCAGGCAACGTCGCGCGAAAGTAGGTTCTTCCCTCGTCGAAATCGAAGCGGGGCGGCGGCGACCCGTTCCTCGCCATCGCCCCGAAGATCTTCGACACGCCGGTCAGACGTCGTTCGGCCAGCTTGAGCTCCGAGAGGAACTCGCCGATGCGACGGTTGCGCGCCGGCATGGCGGGCACCGCCGCCCCCGGCAGGAAGTGCTCCGGCTCGATCCCGGGCACCGGGCCCGGGTAGCTGGTGATGTCGATCCGGTCGGGGTAGCAGTAGACCTTGGTCGGCTCGGACGCCTCGGGCCGATAGCTCCGGTGATAGAGGGCGTTGACGACCGCCTCGCGGATCGCGTCGAGCGGGTAGTTCGTCCAGGACAGCGACCGCACGCGATCGGGAGCCTTCCTGATCTCGGTTTGCAGCAGGCTCTCCAGATACCTGAGGCTGCCGCGCAACTGGGTCACCAGGCCACCTC
Source organism: Acidobacteriota bacterium (assembly GCA_009861545.1). NCBI lineage: Bacteria > Pseudomonadati > Acidobacteriota > Acidobacteriota bacterium. The sequence continues at coordinate 31,481 of VXME01000107.1, forward strand.
GGAAGATACGCTCGCGCAGCGTGTCTCCCGCCGGACCCTCTGGAAACAGGACGACGTCGGTCCGGGCGCCCGGGAACCAGTGCTCCGGATCGTCGGTGAAGAGCAGGAGGGCGATGTTGCGGGGCAGCTCGGACCCGTTGGCGCGCACCGTCAGCCGCATGCGACGGTAGACCTCGCCCGCGGACGGCTCGTCAACCAGCCCGCTGCGCACGTCCCGCAGGAACTCGCGGACGGCCGCCTCGCGCAGGTCCTCGATCCGCGCATCGAAAGCCCGCCGGTCGTCCCACGGGACGCGCGCGGTCTGGGCCATCAGCCCGGACAGCAATCCGTTGGCCTGCGCGTCGACCGTCTCCGCTCCCAGGCGAATCCAGTACTTCGCGGCGCCGCGAGGCCCGTCCGGCGCCGAGTGCGGCTTGATGTCGCTCGCCGGCGCCCAGAGTACGAGGACGCGGCGGCCGGCGACGACCTCGGGAGACACGACCGGTTGGTACGGCGGGTCGAGACGCTTGCAGTGTCCGCGGATCCATCTTCCTGCCGCGGCGATTTCGGCCGCGGTCAGACCGGCCGGCGGCGTGACGCCGCGGCCGTGCTCCTCGGCGACCCCGAGCACAACGTATCCGCCGTTGAGGTTGTGGTAGTCGTTCGCGAACGCGCAGATCGTCTTGAGCGCCTGATAGCCGGTGGTCCTCGGGTTCCAACCGGACTTGAACTCGACACGTGCGGATTCCACGCCGCGACAGTGGAGCAGATCGTCGAGGTTGATCGGCAGTATGGAGCTCACACCGGCATTGTCGCGTGCGGCGCGCGGTGCGGGCAACGGCGGAATCCAGGAGACTGCGCCGCAAAAACGCAACGCAGTGAGTTCAGAAGCGCAGAGTCCCAGGGCCGGTGGGCCGGGGCCCAACACGGAGCCCTGCTACAGGTTCGGCGGCGCTACCCGGCCTGCCGGTCGAGAATCGCCTCGATCTCGTCCATCACCCGGTTCATGCGGCCAATCAGCGCATCGTACGGCGCTTCGGTCGCCAGGTCTATCCCGCGGTCGCGGAGCAGCTCGTAGGCGTAGCGCGAGCCGCCGGCGCGCAGGACGGCCAGGTAGTCGTCGCGCGCCCGGCCGTCGCCCCCGAGCAGCCGCTCGGCGAACAGCGCCGCCCCGGCAATCGACGTCGCGTACTGGAAGACATAGAAGTTGCTGTAGAAGTGCGGGATGAACGCCCACTCGACGGCGTAGGCGGCGTCGTACTCCAGCACGCCCTCGTCGGAGCCGTGGTAGCGGCGCACGAGCTTCTCGTACCGGTCGGTCAGCTTCTCGCCCGACAGCGCCTCCCCCTGCTCGGCCAGCTCGTGCATCCCGAGCTCGAACTCCGCGAACATCACCTGGCGGAAAAACGTGGCGCGAATCGCCTCGAGGGCCGTTCCCAGATAGAACAAGCGCTCGCGGGACGAGAGGTCCTGCGAGAGGAGGTGCTCCTGCAGCAGGATCTCGTTGGTGATGGATGCGACCTCGGCCGTGAACGTCGCGTAGCCTGCCGTCTCGTAGGGATTCTGCTGCTTGGCCAGCACCGTGTGCATGGCGTGGCCCCACTCGTGCACGAGGGTGGTGACGTCGTCGTACTCGCCGTTGTAGTTGAGCAGCAGGTAGGGATGCCCGTCATAGACGGCGCCGTACATGTACGCGCCGGGCGCCTTGCCCTCCTGCGGGTAGACGTGCATCCAGTCGCCCGCGAGCGCCTCGCGCAGCAGAGCGACGTACTCGTCGCCGAGCGGCGCGGCGGCGGCGGCGGCAATCGACCTGGCCTCGTCGAGCGGGAACGACCGCTCCGACGCGACGAGGGAGGGATAGATGTCGTAGTAGCGCAGCTCGTCGAGGCCGAGCATCCGCTGCCGGAGCCGGAAGTAGCGGTGGAGCGACGGCAGATGGCGGTTGGCGGAGGCGACCAGCGTCCGGTAGACGGCCTCGGGGATGTTCGGCCCGGCCAGCGCCGCGTCGAGGGCGCTCGTGTAGCGCCGCGAGCGGGCTTCGAACACGTGCGCCTTGACGTGCGTGTCCAGCGTCTGCCCCAGCGTCGCCGCGTAGCCCTTCCACGCCTTCCAGAACGCGTCGAACACCCGCTTGCGGTCGGCGCGGTCGCGGGAGGCGCGGTGCTTGCCGTAGGCCGCCTGATCGAGACGCACCTCCTCCCCGGTGGAGAGAGTGACCGTCGGAAACGGCATGTCCGAGCTCGTCAGCATCGCGAACACGCGCTCCGGTCCCTGGCGCATGGCGCTGGTGCCGGCGATGACCGCCTCGGCTTCGTCCGACAGCGTGTGCGGCTCCTTGCGCAGGATGTTGCGGACGTTGAAGGCGTGCCGGGCGAGGCGCGGCTCCTCTTCGAGATAGCCTTCGATGGTCGCCGAGCCGACGCGCAACAGCTCTGGCGAGACGAAGCTCGTCGCCTCCTCGAACGCGGTCAGCAGCAGGGTAACTTCCCCGCGCCGCTCCTGCGCCTCGGACACCCGCCGGTCCTCGTCCGCCCTGAGGAATGCGAACACGTAGAGCCGGACGAGGTCCTTCTCGGTGCCGCTGATCGCGTCGAGGGCCTCCGAGAGCGTCGCGGCGCTCTCGCCGAGCCGGCCCTTGAACCGCGCCAGGTCATTCACCCGCGCTTCGAGGCGCGTCTTGTCCGTCCGCCAGGCGTCGAGGCTGTCGTAGATCTCCGCCAGGTTCCACTCGATCTGCGCCGGGGCCGCCGGAGCGGGCCCGGTAGTCGCTGTCGTCGTCATCTTCCTCATCTGCCCGTCAGCGCCCGGCTACGCGGCGGCGAGCTGCCGCAGCACGTAGGGCAGGATGCCGCCGTGATGGTAGTAGTCGAGCTCGTCCGGCGTGTCGATGCGCGCCGTCACCGCGAACTCCACGACGGTCCCGTCGGCGCGGGTCGCGCGGACCTGCACGTCGCTGCGCGGCGCGAGGCCATCGGCGATCCCGGTCAGGTCGAACGACTCCCCTCCGGTCAGACCGAGGCTGTCGGCGTCGGCTCCGTTCTTGAACACCAGCGGCAGCACCCCCATGAAGACCAGGTTGCTGCGGTGGATGCGCTCGAAGCTCGAAGCCATGACGGCGCGCACGCCGAGCAGCATGGTTCCCTTGGCCGCCCAGTCGCGGGAGGATCCGGAGCCGTACTCCGCCCCGGCGAGCACGACGAGCGGCGTCCCCTCGTCCCTGTAGCGCATCGCCGCGTCGTAGATCGTCATCTGCTCGCCGTCGGGCTGGTGCCGCGTCCAGCCTCCCTCGGTACCCGGCGCCAGCCGGTTGCGCAACCGGATGTTGGCGAACGTGCCGCGCATCATCACCTCGTGGTTGCCGCGGCGGCTGCCGAACGAGTTGAAGTCCCTGGGCTCGACGCCGTTGGCGACGAGGTACCGCCCGGCCGGACCGTCCGGCGGGATGGCCCCGGCCGGCGAGATGTGGTCGGTGGTGACGCTGTCGCCGAGCAGGGCGAGCACGCGCGCCCCCGAGATGTCGGACGGTGCCGCTGGCGTCGGGGCAAGCGTCTCGAAGAACGGCGGGTGGCGGACGTAGGTCGAATCGTCGGTCCAGCGGAACCGGTCGCCGGCCGGGGCCGGCAGCCCCCGCCAGCGGTCGTCGCCGTCGAAGACCTGGCCGTACTTGTCGGTGAACTGATCGGTGCGAACCGCCGCCGCCATCGCCTGCTGCACTTCGGCGGCCGACGGCCAGACGTCGGCGAGGTGAACGTCGTTGCCACTCGCATCCTGCCCGAGCGGCTCCGTCGTCAGGTCGGTCGTCATCCGGCCGGCCAGCGCGTAGGCGACCACCAGCGGCGGGGACGCCAGGTAGTTGGCGCGGACCAGCGGCTGGACGCGGCCCTCGAAGTTGCGGTTGCCGCTCAGCACCGACGTCACCACGAGGTCGCGCTCCCTGATCGCGGCGGCCACCGGCTCGGGCAACGGACCGCTGTTGCCGATGCAGGTGGTGCATCCGTAACCCACCAGGCCGAAGCCGAGGTTCTCCAGCGGCTCCAGCAGGCCGGCCGCGCGCAGGTACTCGGTGACGACCAGCGAGCCGGGCGCGAGGCTGGTCTTGACCCACGGCTTCGGTTGCAGGCCGCGCGCCGCCGCCTTCTGCGCGAGCAGCCCCGCGGCAATCATCACGCTCGGATTCGACGTGTTCGTGCAACTCGTGATGGCGGCGATGACCACCGCGCCGTCCTCCAGCGGCGTCTCGCCGCCGCCGGCGCCCGGATCGCCTGCCGCCCCGCTGCCCGCGGCCGCCCGCTCGCGGCCGCCCCCCAGGTCCCCGAGCACGGAGACGAAGGCCGACTTCGCCCGGTGCAGCGGCACCCGGTCCTGCGGGCGCTTCGGCCCGGCGATGCTGGGCTCGACGCTCCCCAGATCCAGCTCGACCACGTCGGTGTAGACCGGGTCGTCGGCGCCGGAGGCGAACAGGCCCTGCGTCTTGGCATACGCCTCGACCAGATCGACCTGGCCCCGGTCGCGCCCGGTCAGTGCGAGATAGTCGAGCGTCATCCCATCGATCGGGCAGATCGCCACGGTGGAACCGTACTCCGGCGACATGTTCCCGAGCGTCGCCCGGTCCGCCACCGTCAGCGACCCGAGACCCGGTCCGAAGAACTCGACGAACTTCCCCACCACGCCGAACTGGCGCAGCCGCTCGGTGATGGTCAACACGAGGTCTGTCGCGGTGGTTCCCTCCGGCAGCTCGCCCGCCAGCCGGAAGCCGATCACGTCGGGGATCAGCATCGAGATCGGCTGCCCCAGCATCGCCGCCTCGGCCTCGATGCCGCCAACGCCCCAGCCGACGACCCCCAGGCCGTTGACCATCGTGGTGTGAGAATCGGTGCCGACCAGGGTATCCGGATAGGCCAGCACGCTCCCGTTCGACGTGTCGCGGCACACCACCCGGGCCAGGTACTCGATGTTGACCTGGTGGACGATGCCGGTGTCGGGCGGCACCACCTTGAAGTTGCGGAACGCGTCCTGCCCCCACTTGAGGAAGGAGTAGCGCTCGCGGTTGCGCGAGAACTCGAGCTGCGCGTTCAACTCGAACGCGTTCGCGGTCCCGAAGTGATCGACCTGCACCGAATGATCGATGACCAGCTCGGCCGGCTGCAGCGGGTTGACGAGGCCGGGGTCGCCGCCGAGGCGCGCAATGCCCTCGCGCATCGCGGCGAGATCGACCACCGCCGGCACGCCGGTGAAGTCCTGCAGCAGGACCCGGGCCGGCATGAACGCGATCTCCTTGTCGACGCCGGGCCGCCAGCCGGCCAGCGCCTCGATGTCGTCCGCCTTTACCGCCCGGCCGTCCTCGCGGCGGAGCATGTTCTCCAGCAGGATCTTCAGCGAGTACGGCAGGCGTCCGACGCCGGGATAGCCCGAGGCCTCGAGCGCGCGCAGGTTGTAGACGTCCACGGTCGTGCCGTCGCCGGCCGGCAGGGACTGACGTGTTCCGAATGAATTGTTGCTCATGGATCGGACCTTGCTGTAGCTGCGGGATCCCCTGACGCGTCGGCGCCGGCGCACGGGTCGCCGCGCCCGGCCAGAGTCGAGCGTCGCCAACGACGCCGGACGACGCACGGAGGCCCGCCGCCGCGGCAGACGAACCATCAATAATAGCGCGTATGCGTGCTACGATGCGGGCGATGGCCCGGGAAAGGATGTGGCGTGTGCGACATGGGATTCGATGGCGGGGGCGCGCCGCACTCTGCGCGCTTGCGGCGCTGATGGCGCCGGGGACGCCGGCGGCGCAGGACTACGCGGCGGAGATCGAAGCCTGGCGCGTCGACCGCGAGGCACGTCTGCAGGCGGACGACGGCTGGCTGACGGTGGCCGGGCTCTTCTTCCTCAACGAGGGGGACAACAGCTTCGGCTCGTCGCCGCTCAACGACATCCTGCTGCGAACCGGACCCGCCGAGGCCGGCGTGTTCACGTTGCGGGACGAGACGATCACGGTGCGGGCCCCGGAAGGAGGAACGCTCTCGATCGACGGCCGCGACGTCGAGGCGGCGCAACTCTGGCCCTACGAGGGACGCGAGCGCCCGACCATCGCCCTCGGTCCGCTGTCGCTGTTCGGCCACTACAGCGGCGACCGGCTCGCCATCCGCATGCGGGATCGGGAGAGCGACGTACGGCGCGGCTTCACCGGCCTGCGCTGGTACCCGGTCGACGAGGCCTTCCGGGTTCACGGGCGCTACATCCCGCACGACGAGCCGCGCACGATGCGGCTGCCGAACATCCTCGGCGACGTCGAGACATTCCGCACCAGCGGCTCGGTCGCCCTCACCGTGGGCGGCGCGGAGCTGCGCATGACGGCGGTCGATTCCGACGACCGGCTGTGGTTCATTTTCCGCGACCTGACCAGCGGCAGCGAGACCTATCCCGCCGCGCGTTTCCTGTACGCCGACGCCCCGGATGCCGACGGCAGGACGACGGTGGACTTCAACCGGGCCTACAACCCCCCGTGCGCCTTCAATCCGCACACGACGTGCCCGCTCCCGCCGCGCGAGAACCGGCTGCCCGTGCGGGTCGAGGCGGGAGAGCTCGACTACGGCTCGCACTGATCTGGGCCTGGCGCCGGGCTCGCGGCGCTGCTGCGGTCCGGATGCCGCGGATCGCACGCGGGCCGAGCGCGTCTACCTCGGCCGTGCATACAGATCGAGAATCCCGCCCAGTTTCGCGGCCTGGAGCGGACCCCGCACGAGCGCCTTGGCCCATCCGGAACGCCCCGGCCGATCCTCGGCCGGCGTCTCCCAGTGCACCACCCTGAACCCGGCCGCCTCGACCAGCGCCGCCAGCGTCGCCGGGGTGAAGAACCAGAGATGGTGCAGTGCGCCGTAGTGCTTCCAGCGCCGGCGCTTCAGGCCGAGACGACTCTGCCAGCTCTTGAGGCGAACGCTCAGTCCGGCGAGGTTCGGCACGCCGATCAGCAGAACGCCGTCGCCGGCGACCAGACGCCGCGCCTGCCGCAGCTCCCGCATCGGGTCCGGGGTGTGCTCGAGCACGTGGTTGAGGCGGACGGCGTCGAAGCGCGCCCCGTCGAAGCGGATCTGAGGCAACTGTCCCTCCCACAGCCGCGCATCGTGGCGCCGCGCGCCCGGCGTGACGCTGATGTCGGTGCCACCCACGGTCCAGCCGCGGGATCGGGCGTAGCCGAGAAACGCGCCGGCCCCGCACCCGACGTCGAGCAGGGCGGCGGGGCTGCGGCGGACGTACCGCTCGATCCGCTCCAACTGTCTTGCGAAGGTCCGCTCCCGGCCGCCGTCGACGGTTTCGTGCCCTTCGGGATGGTACCCGGGCGTATAGACGGCGGAGGCGAGCTGCTCGAACACGGGTCGGGGGTGCTGGAACTCCAGACCGCAGGCGGCGCAGCGCGCGAGGTGCAGTCCCTGGAAGTCGACGGCGAACGGCCGGGGCTCGCGACCGCACAGCGGGCAAGCGACCGGCTCGCGATCCGGAAGGGCGGCCTCGACCTCGGCCCGCGGCCGGCCGAAGAGCGAACCTGACACCCGGCCATGATCGCATGCCGGCGCCAGGCGCGGCCCGGCGTCGTGCGGAACGTCGCGTCGGCTCCGACGCCACGCCCGGGCGCCGAGCCGTTCTCGGGCTGTGTTAGGGTCGTCTCCATGCCCGACCGTCTCACCCGCGCCGATGTCGAGCGGATCGCCGCGCTGGCGCACCTCGATCTCACCCCCGAAGAAGTCGATCTGTTCACGCCACAGCTCGCCGACATCCTGGAATACGCCGAACGGTTGCAGGGGGTCGACGTGAGCGGCGCCGACGAGTCCTGGCACCCCGGCGGCGCCGACTGCCCGCGGCGCCCGGATTCCGTGCGGCCGTCGCTCGCCCGCGACCAGACGCTGGCCAACGCGCCGGACGGCGTCGCGGACCGCGCCTCGGAAACCGGCGGCTTTTTCCGCGTGCCGCGAGTGCTGGGCTGATGGCGGGCGCGGCGCGGCCGGCGGACGCGGAGACCGCCAGCTCCATTCGCGACGACGTACGGTCCGGCCACCGATCGGCGGTCGAGGTCTGCCGGTACTACCTGGATCGCATCGCGGATAGCGAGGAGCGCTGGAACGCGCTTACCGCGGTGTTCCGGGACGAGGCGCTGGCGCGGGCGGCGGAGGTCGATCGGCGCCGGAACGAGTGGCGCGATCGGCCCTTGCTGGGCGTGCCGATCACCGTCAAGGACGTCATCTGCACGCAGGGACAGCCGACGACCGCGGCGTCGCGAATCCTGGCCGGCTTTCGACCGCCGTACGACGCCACCGTGGCCGCCCGCCTGCGGGAAGCGGGCGCGATCGTCGTCGGCAAGACCAACTGCGACGAGTTCGCGATGGGGTCGTCGACCGAGCACTCCGCCTACGGACCGAGCCGGAACCCGTGGGACCCCGAACGCTCGCCGGGCGGATCGAGCGGCGGGGCCGCCGCCGCGGTCGCGGCCGGGCTCGCGCCGGTCGCCATCGGGTCGGATACGGGCGGCTCCATCCGCCAGCCGGCGGCGTTCTGCGGAATCGCGGGGCTGAAACCGACGTATGGCCGCGTCTCCCGCTACGGACTGCTGGCCTTCGCCTCGTCGCTCGACCAGATCGGTCCCCTGACGCGGACGGTGGCAGACACGGCGCTGGTCCTGGGAGTGCTGGCGGGACACGATCCGCGCGACGCGACGTCCGTGGACGCGCCGGTCGACGACTACACGGCGGCGCTCACCGGAGACGCGGCAGGACTGCGGGTCGGCGTGGCGCGCACGCTGCTGAGGCACGGCGACGCCGGCATCGACGGCGAGGTGCTGGCGGCTTTCGACAAGGCCCTCGCCGCGCTCGCGGCGGCCGGCGCCGCCCTGGTCGACGTCGAGCTGCCGCACGCGGAGCACGCCGTGCCCGTCTACTATCTGGTCGCCCCGGCCGAGGCCAGCTCCAACCTCGCCCGCTACGACGGGGTCCGCTTCGGCGCCCGCGCCGCCGCGGCCGCCGATGGCGGAGACGGCGCAGGCTCACCGCTCGCCGCGATGTACGACCGGACGCGCGACGCCGGCTTCGGGGCGGAAGTGAAACGCCGGATCATGCTCGGGACCTATGCGCTGAGCGCCGGCTACTACGACGCGTACTACCGCCGGGCCCAACGCGTACGAAGCCTGATTCGACGCGACTACGATCGCGCGTTCGACGCCGCCGGGCCCGGTGTGGACGTCATCGCGATGCCGACGACGCCCGCACCCGCGTTCCGGCTCGGCGAGCACCTGCAGGATCCGCTGGCGATGTACCTGGGGGACGTGTTCACCGTCAGCGCCAACCTCACCGGCCTGCCGGCGATCAGCGTGCCGGCCGGCTTGACGGCGGCCCGCCTGCCGATCGGCCTGCAACTCGTCGGACGCGCCTTCGGCGAGTCGACGCTCCTGCGACTGGCGCACGCGTACGAACGCGTTCAGGAAGGTCCGGCCTGAGAAGCGCCGGTGTCGGCGGCCGTTCCGCCCGCCTGTTCGAGGAGCTCGGGCGTGCGCAACTGGTCCGTCGGCCCGCTCTGCGCATCCGGCGTGAAGTACCGGACCTGCGCGCCGTCCATCTGGTCCACGAGATTGCGGACGACCAGCGATCCACGTCCGGTCTTCCGGAACTTGGTAAGGCCCGCGATTACGAGGAAACCGATGAACAGCGCGAGCAGGAAACCGGTGGAGACGGCCAGCCCCATCAGAGTCTGCACGGCCCCGCCGATGATCGACTGATCTGGAGCCACGATCACTCCCCCGACGCCGGCGCCGGGTCCGGCACGTCGTAATGAATCTTGCGGCGGTCCACTTCGCGCATGGCGATGCGTTCGAGCTTGTGACTCAGCTTGACCGGAGTGTCCGCCTCCGCACCGCCGGCCAACTCCTCGAGCCGCGGCAGAGCACCGCGGCGCAACTGCTTCGCGCGCTGCGCCGCGACGTCGACATACAGAAAACGGCTCTCGATGGACGGCGCCGGCTCGCGCTCGGCTTCGGCCTCGTCTTCCGCAGCCTGCCCGCCATCCTGCGCCACCTCCGCGGCAGCCTCGGAAACCTCGGTCTCGTCGTCCATGCCATTAGGATACGCGAAGATCCGACGCCGGGTCGACATCCGCCGGGCCACGGCCCGCTGTGGACCAGACAACCCGTCTCGACTGACTGGTCGCGGCCGGGCACTTCGCAGGCCGGCTACCACCTGTGCGATCATTCCCGCGGATGCCCGCAACCGTCACGCTCCTTTTCGTCGGCGACATCGTCGGCAAGCCGGGACGCACGATCACCCGGCTGGCCCTCCCCCGGCTCGTGGCCCGCCACGGCGTCGACCTGGTGATCGCCAACGTCGAGAACGCGGCGGGCGGCAACGGCATCACCCGCGACATCGGGGAGACGCTGCTCGATCACGGCGTCCAGGTGATGACGACAGGCAACCACGTCTGGGACAAGAAGGAGGCGCTGGCGTACATCGAGAGCCAGCCTCGACTTCTGCGGCCGGGCAACTATCCCGCCGGCGTGCCGGGAAGCGGGCGCTACGGCGCGCGGACACGAGACGGCGTTCCGGTCGGCATCGTGAACGTGATGGGGCGCATCTTCATGAATCCGCTCGACAATCCGTTCCGCGTGGTCCGCGAGCAGGTCGCCGCGGTCCGGGCCGAACACGGGGCGCGCATCGTGTTCGTGGATTTCCACGCCGAGGCCACCTCGGAGAAGAAGGCGATGGGCTGGCACCTCGACGGAGAGGTGACCGCGGTGGCGGGCACGCACACCCACGTGCAGACCGCCGACGAGCGCATCCTGCCCAACGGCACCGCATACATCACCGACGTCGGGATGACCGGTCCCCACGACTCGATCATCGGCGTGGACCCGCGGCCCGTGCTGAAGCGCTTTCTCGACGGCATGCCGGCGAAGTTCGACACGGCGACACGCAACCCGCGGATCAACGCGATCGTGGTGACCGCGGACCCGGAGACCGGCCGCGCCCGTGCGATCGAGCGCGTGGACCTTTCCGCTGACGACGTGGACGCCCTCGACCGGCGGACAGAACCGTGACGAGGCTGCCATTCGGCGACGCGGCGCCTGCGCCGCGGACACGACCGGGACGCCAGGTGCTCACCGTGGAGGAGCTGACGGCCCGCATCCGGTTGCACTTGGAGTCGGCCTACCCCACGGTCTGGGTCGAGGGCGAGCTGTCGAACTGCCGCCGCTGGAACACCGGCCACCTCTACTTCACCCTCAAGGGCGGGGCCGCGCAGATTCGCGGCGTGATGTTCCGGTCGGCGTTCCGCTATCTGCGATTCGAACCGGCCGACGGACTGCGGGTCGTCGCACGGGGGCGGATCAGCGTGTACGAGCCGAAGGGCGAGTACCAGCTCGTGGCGGAGCACCTGGAACCGTTCGGCCTCGGCGCCCGTCAGCTGGCGTTCGACCAGCTCCGCCGGCGCCTGGAACGGGAAGGGCTGTTCGACGAGGCGCGCAAGCGCCCGCTGCCGACGCTGCCGCGCAAGATCGGCATCGTCACCTCGCTGGACGGCGCCGCGCTGCGCGACATCCTGAACGTCCTCGGCCGCCGCTTCCCGAACGCACATCTCGTCATCGGCCCGACCCGCGTGCAGGGCGACGGGGCCGCCCGGGAGATCACCGGCGCGCTGGCGCGCCTCGCACGCGTCGGCGGCGTCGACGTGGTCATCCTGGCGCGCGGCGGCGGATCGCTGGAGGACCTCTGGGAATTCAACGACGAAGGGTTGGCCAGAACCATCGCCTCGGTCGGCGTTCCGGTGATCTCGGCGGTGGGTCATCAGACCGACTACACGATCAGCGATTTCGTCGCCGACCTGCGCGCGCCGACTCCCTCGGCGGCGGCGGAGCTCGTCGTGACCCGCAAGACGGAGCTGGAGGCACGCCTCGAACGGGCCGGCGGGCGACTCGTCGGGGCCGTGCGCACCGCCCTCGAGCGGCGGCGGGCGAACGTAGAGGCGATTCGGCACCGGCCCGGGCTCGCCTCGTTGCCGACGCGGCTCGCACTGCACGGCCGCCGGGCGGACGAGCTGACCCGCCGGCTCGTGGCGCGCGCGCGGGCCGGCGTCGCACGGCGTGAGCGCCGCCGCGCCGCGCTGCTCACGCGTCTCGAAGCGCTCGACGTTGGCCGCCGGCTGGCCCGCATCCGGACCCGTCTGGTCGTCGCGCGCGAGCGCCTGGCCCGCGCCGCCCGGGACGGCCACGCGGCCCGACGACGCCGGCTGGCGGCAGGCCACGAGCAACTGGCGCGCACCATGCGCGACCGGCACGCGACCGGCCGGCGGGAACTCGAGACGACCCTTGCGAAGCTCGACTCGCTCAGCCCGCTCGGTGTCCTCGCCCGGGGGTACGCCGTGTGCTGGAACGACGATCGGACGGCCATCGTACGCCGCGCGGCGGAGGTCGCGGTCGGCGACCCGGTGCGCATCACGCTGCACGAGGGCGCATTGCGCTGCAAGGTCACCTCCCGGGAATAGCAAGGGCGAAGGAGCGCGAGACGAATGGACGACCCGAACATCAAGGACTTCGAATCCGCGCTCGACGAGCTCGAGACCATCGTCAAGACGCTCGAGGAAGGCCAGCTTCCGTTGGAGCAGTCGCTCGAGCGCTTCGAGCGAGGGATAGCGTTGTCGCGCTTCTGCCACACGCGCCTCGACGACGCCGAGCGGCGCATCGAGTTGCTCACGGAACAGGGAGAGACCCGCCCCGCGCCGGTGTCAATCGTGGGTGCTCCCATTGCCGACCACGGCGCGGGAGAACCTGGCGCGGACGGTGGGCCGAGCGACGATGACGTCCCCTTCTGACGCAGCGGCGCAACGCGCGAAGTTCGACGAATACGCCCGCGAGCGGCGCGCGGAGGTCGACGCAGCCCTCGAGCGCCTGCTCCCGACCCCCCCGGCCTGCCCCCCGCTCATCGCCGACGCGATGCGCTACACGGTGTTCGCGGGCGGCAAGCGCCTGCGGCCGCTGCTGACGCTGGCCGCCGCCGACAGCGTGGCGCGAGACGGACCCTGGGAGGATGGAGAGGCTCTACCGGCCGCCTGCGCGGTCGAGCTGATCCACGCCTACTCGCTCGTGCACGACGATCTGCCGGCAATGGACAACGACACGCTGCGCCGCGGAAAGCCGACCGCGCACGTCGTTTACGGGGAAGGCATCGCGATTCTGGCCGGCGACGCGCTGCTGACCGAAGCGTTCCGGGTGCTGGCCCGCGGCTCCGCGTCCGAGACGGCCGACCGCCGCGGCCGCCGGCTGCGCACGCTGGAACGCATCGCGGCCGCTGCCGGCGCCGAGGGAATGGTGGGCGGACAGGTGATCGATCTCGCGGCGACGGGGGCGACGGGCGCTTTCGACGAGGCGCGGATACGGGCGATGCACGGGCGCAAGACCGGCGCGCTCATCCGCGCGGCGGCCGTCGCCGGGGCGATCATGGGGGGCTCCTCCCATGCGACCGCCGACGCCGTCGACCGCTACGCGGCGCATCTTGGCCTGGCATTCCAGATCGTGGATGACATCCTCGACGTCGAAGGCGCACAGGAACAGATCGGCAAGACGGCCGGGAAAGACGCGGAGGCCGGCAAGCCGACCTACCCGGCGCTGTTCGGAGTGAACGAGTCCCGGCGCCTCGCAGCCCGCTCGATCGCCGATGCGAAGGCGGAGCTGGGGGCCGCCGGTATCGGGGGACGCCTGTTCGAGATCGCCGACTGGGTGCTCGGACGCACCCGGTGAGCACCCGCGGAGAGCCCGATGGCGGATCGGAACCGGCTGGACGCCCTCCTGGTGGCGCGCGGCCTCGCCGCGACGCGCGCGCGGGCGCGCGCCCTCGTTCTGGCCGGACGGGTCCGCGTGGACGACGTCCTGCAGACCAAGGCGGGGACCGCCGTCGCTCTCGACGCGCGGATTGCGCTGACCGTCCCGGACCATCCCTACGTCGGCCGAGGCGGCGTCAAGCTGGCCCGTGCGCTCGACCGGTTCGGCATCGAGGTGCGGGGACGGACGGCCCTGGACATCGGCGCATCGACCGGCGGCTTCACCGACGCCATGCTGCGGCGCGGCGCCAAACGGGTCGTGGCCCTCGACGTCGGGCGGGGCCAGCTCGACTGGAGGCTCAGGGCGGATCCGCGCGTCGTGCCGCTCGAAGGGATCAACGCCCGCCGTCTGACGCGGGAAACGCTGCCCGGCGGACTGCCGCCGGTAGACTTCGTGACCATCGACGTCTCGTTCATCTCTCTGCGGCTCGTCCTGCCTGTCGTGCCCGCTCTCGTTGCCGACGACGGCGACGTGGTGGCGCTGGTCAAACCGCAGTTCGAAGCCGCGCGGGGCGAGGTGGGCAAGGGCGGCATCGTGCGTGATCGCGCCGTCCGCCGCCGCGTCATCGGGCAGGTGGTCGCGGCAGCCGATGCGGTAGGATTGGCGTGCGTGTCCGCGACGCCGGCGCCCCGGCGCGAGGTCACCGGCAACCGCGAGTACTTCGTCCACCTGCGCCGCCGCGAGACACCGTCACCCTGATGGCGCACCCGCCCACCGGCCGCCGCGGATCCGGCACCACGGTCGGCATCGTGGCGCGGCCACACGCCCCCAATGCGACCGCCGCCGCGCGGGGCGCCACGGCCTGGCTTCTGGGCCGCGGCACGCCGGTGGTGATCGAAAGCGAGACCGCGCGCAGCGCCGGCCTGACCGGTCACCCGACCACGTCGCGGGCGGAGTTGCCGGAAGCCGCGGACGTGCTGCTCGTGCTCGGCGGCGACGGGACCCTGCTGAGCGTCGCCCACCCGGTTGCCAGCCTTGCCCCGCACACGCTGATCCTGGCCGTCAACTGCGGCAGTCTCGGTTTCCTCACCGAGATCACCCGCCCCGAGATGTACGACGCGCTCGACTCCGTGCTCGCCGGAACGGCCGGCGTGGACGAGCGGCTCACGGTGCGGGCCCGGGTCCGGCGCCGCGGGCGGGACATCGCCGACAGGACCGTGCTCAACGACGTGGTCCTCGGCAGATCGGCCGATTCGGGCATCATCGACGTGTCGATCACCCTGCGCGACCGGCTCGTCACGAGTTGCCGCGCCGACGGCGTGATCGTGGCGACGCCGACCGGATCCACGGGCTACAACCTGGCCGCCGGCGGCCCGATCGTGCACCCGACCGTCGATGCCCTCACGGTGACCCCCATCGCTCCCCATACGCTCACCAACCGGCCGGTGGTCATCCCCGGCCGGGAACCGGTGACGCTGCAACCGCGTCTGGCCGGCGCGCACTTCGACGCCTTCGCCAACTTCGACGGCCAGCTCAGCGTGGCCCTCGAGGACGGGGACGCGGTCATCGTGGAGCGGTCTTCCCCCCCCTTGCGACTGGTGCGCGCCGAATCGCGCGACTATTTCGCGGTGCTGCGGGAAAAGCTGAAATGGGGCGAGCGCTGACGCGGGGGCGCTGTCTATTCGCCGCTTATCGGCGGGTGGTGAATGATCTGCACCCGGTTCCCGTCCGGATCGGAGACGTACAGCGACCGTGCGCCGTCGCGATGGGTCCGCGGGGGAGCGTCGAGCGCGATGCCCCGACCGGCCAGATAGTCCGCCCAGGCGTCGACGTCGGACGGGCTGCGCACCAGGAGACCGAGGTGATCGAGAGCGCCGCCGGCCGCGCGCTCGGGCGCGTCGCCGCCGGACGGCCCCCGATGGAGCGCCAGGTTGTCGGCGCCGGACGTCAGGTAGACGTTGTCGGCGTCCGGCTCCCATTCCACGGCAAAGCCGAGAACCTGCGTATAGAAGCGCTTCATCGCGTCGAAGGCGCGAACGTGCAGCGCCAGGTGTCGTAGCCCGCGGTGCGGCGGTCGGTCCGGCATGGATCGATGGTAACCCGCGGAGCCCGCGCCGGGGCCTGCCGGCGCCGCCGAACCCGGCGCAGAGCCGTGTTCGGCCCCAGCCCCCACCGCCCCAGGAGCTCGCGCCACTTGAGCGCACTACGTTGCGCTTACGTGGCGCAAGCTCCTAGAATCGAGTCATGGCTCCACGTTCGGCTGCGCGTACTCCTTGCGCTCTGTGCGGCTCCAAGGAGGTTTCCGAACCCCGCGGGGAGGAGAAGTACTGTCAGGAGTGCTGGGTGAAGAAGATGGCGGTCGAGGACGTCGTCGCCCAGGAGTTCGCGCTCAAGCGGTACATCCGGGCGCACAGCGCGGAGAAGTACCTCGTGTATCACTCGACCCAGAAGAGACCCTGCGGCCAGCTCATCGTCGTCGACGACGGCTACGACCTCTTCCTCAGTCTGATCCTCTACCCGACGTTCTCCTGGGACGAACCGGCCTATCACCTGGAGGGCGACCCGGAAGGACGCGCGTTCGCGGAACTGTTGGTCGACGTCGTCGCCGCCGAGGTGATCGAGCCGTGGGGCGGCGGGAAGTGGCATCTGGAGGTGTTCCGGTCGGCGAGCGCCGAGCCCGAGGACTGGAACGGAGAAATGTAAGGTGCCCGCGTTCGACGCGGGACTGCTATACTCTCGCCTCATCTCTGCGAACGATCTTCGGGAGGACATGCGATGCAATCCGTGAACCGCACACTGCTTTGGGGTGTCATGGTCCTGCTGGCGGCGGCGACCGCCTGCGGCGGCGGCGAAGAAGAGGAGGCGGCGGCCGCCGCGGCGGCGGCGGCAGAGGCGGAGATCGAAGTGAGCCCCGAGGCCAGGGCCGCGGCCGATCGGCTCGCGGCACGGCTCGCGGCGGGAATCTCCCTCGTGCCGACGCAGCGCGGACAGGCCGAGATCGGCTACACGCAGCCGACCGCCCGCCGCGGCACCGGCCAGGACCGGGGCTTCAACATCACGTCGATCCGGATCCGGAATGTCTCGCAGAACGCGATCGCGGGGTTCCAGGTCGACGAGTTCTGGTACGACGGGGACGGCAACACGGTGACCGGCGATCAGGCGCGGCGGCGCCTGCCGATCATGGTCGACGAGGTGTGCGACATCGAGCTCCGGGTGCCGGTGGTGTCCGCGATGGACCGCAGCAACTACGAGTTCTCCCACCAGAACGGCGACATCAAGGCGACCCTCCTCCAAGACATCGAGTTCCCGCCGCAACCCGAGGTCGAAGAGGGCGAAGAGGGCGAAGAGGGCGAAGACGCGGCCGCGGCCGAGGAAGCCGAAGAGGGCGAAGAAGAGCTGGTGGACGAGGACGCGCTGAAGTTCACCTGCCTCCGCCCCGTCGAGGAGGGCATGCTGGAGGAGTCTGCGGCGGCCGAGGATGGGGCGGCTGGAGCCGCCGAGGGAGCCTGAGCGGCACACCTTGCCGCGCAGAAGACCGGACGGAACGCACCGAGCCCGTCGTCGCCGCGCCCGTGCACGCGCGGTGGCGGCCGGGCGTTGGCATGCGACGGCCGGCAAGTGCTCTGTGTCACGGACCATGTCCATTTTCCGGCCGTCAGCCGGATGTCTCGCTCCGGCGTGACCGGATTCGGAATCTCGCAGCAAGCCACGGCCAGGAGTCCGGCGTCCTACTGGTAGATCCCGGGTCGCGAGTCGCGGCCCGGCGGCCGCGTCGGTACGGTACGCACGCATGGCATTCGATCTGTCGGCGATTCAGCGGGCGCTCCGCGAGGACGGACTCGACGGCTGGCTCCTCTACGACTTTCACGGATCCAACCCCATCGCGCGCCGGGTAACAGGCCTTGGCGGTAGCGGCAAACTGACGACGCGACGCTGGTACTACCTCGTCCCCGCGTCCGGCGAGCCGCGCGCCCTCGTGCACGGCATCGAGCGGCACAGTCTGGCGCATCTTCCCGGAAGCCGGCGGATCTACGCGGGACGCAACGAGCTGGAAGCGGGTCTGGACTCCCTCGTGCAGGGCATGCGCCGCATCGCGATGGAGTACTCGCCGAACTGCGCGATTCCCTACGTCTCGCGAGTGGACGCCGGGACCGTCGAACGCATCCGTTCGCTGGGCGCCGACGTAGTGTCCTCCGGCGACCTCGTACAACGCTTCGAAGCCGTCTGGGACGACGGGGCGCTCGCGAGCCACCGCACCGCATCCCGGCATCTGCACAGCATCAAGGACCGCACGTTCGAGCTGATCGCCGACCGCGTCGGCGGGGGTTCGTTGACCGAGTACGCGGTCCAGCAGGTGATGACCGAGTGGTTCGCGGACGCGGGGCTGCTCACCGACTGCCCGCCGGTGGTGGCCGCTCAGGAGAGCAGCGGAAACCCCCACTATCTGCCCACCGCGGAGGCACATCGTCCCATCGGACGCGGGCAGGTGGTCCTGCTCGACCTGTGGGGCAAGATCGACAAGCCGGGCGCCGTGTACGCCGACATCACGTGGGTCGGCTTCACCGGCTCCCAGGTGCCGCCCAGGGCCGCCGCCATCTTCGGTGCAGCACGCGAGGCCCGCGACGCCGCCGTCTCGCTCGTCGCCGAGCGGGTGCACGCCGGGCGACCGATCAGCGGCTGGGAGGTGGACCGCGCCGCGCGGGACGTGATCGACGCCGCGGGCTACGGCGACCGCTTCATGCACCGCACCGGCCACAGCCTCGGCGAGGAGGTCCACGGCAACGGCGTGCACATGGACGACTACGAGACGCACGATGAGCGGCGGCTCATCGCCGGCACCGGGTTCACGATCGAACCCGGCGTCTACCTGGACGACTTCGGCGTTCGGACCGAGATAAACGTGTACGTGGACGCCGCCGACGCCGCCGTGACCGGTCCGCGGCAGGCGGAAATCGTCCCGCTGGCATAGCTTGCCCCGCGCCCGCCCGCGGGAAGCCCGCGTCAGGCCGCAACCGCGTTACACTTGGAGTCGATGCGAGGGATGCGGGTGCTCGCCCCGCTGGAGGAAATGATGTCGCGATCGAGGACCACATTCGTTTCCACGCTGTTGATTGCCGTGACCGCCATGGCGGTCGGGATGGTGATTGCGTCGCGCTTCAACCTGGCTCCGCCATCGGCGGCGCAGTCCGTTCGGGCGCCCATTCCGAACACCTCGCCGATCTCCGGCAATCTGACCGCAACGACGTTCCGCGAGATCGCCGACGCGCAGACGGCGATGGTCGTGACCATCTGGACCCAGCAGCCGCGGCAGCAGGGGAACATGAACGAGTTCTTCGGCGGCGACGAGTTCTTCCGCCGGTTCTTCGGACAACCGCCGGAACGCGAGGCGCCGCCCGAGGACAACGACACCACCCGGCCGGCGGCGACCGGAACGGGATTCGTGATCGACCGCGCCGGCCTGATCCTGACGAACAACCACGTCGTCGAGAACGCCACGAGCATCGAGATCCACTTCTTCGGCGACGACGACGACGAGCGCTACGAGGCGCGGGTGCTGGGCCGCGATCGCCTGACCGACAGCGCGCTGCTCGAGCTGGTCGAGCGACCCGACCGGGAGCTGCCCGTGGCGACGTTCGGCGATTCGGGTCAGATGGCGCCGGGCGACTGGGTGATGGCGATCGGGGCCCCCTTCGGCCTCAGCCATACGGTCACCGTCGGGGTCATCTCGGCGCTCGCCCGGCCGCTGCCCTCGGCCCCCGGCCGCAGCAACGAGATGCTGCAGACCGATGCCGCAATCAACCCGGGCAACTCCGGTGGACCGCTCCTGAACATCCGCGGCGAGGTGGTCGGAATGAACACGGCGATCATGAGCGACCGCCGGTCCAACGCGGGTGTCGGTTTCGCCGTGCCCATCAACACCGTGCGCGATCTGCTCGACGAGCTCCGCGGCGGCAAGGTGACGCGCGGCGTGATCGGCATTCAGATTCGCGATGTCCCGAGGGACGAGTACGCCGTGCTCGGACTCGACGAACCCCGCGGCGTCATCGTCTCGCTGGTCAACCCGGACGGGCCCGCGGACCAAGGCGGCATGCAGCCCGCAGACGTGGTGGTGGCCTACGGCGGGGAGCCCGTGGAGGACACCCGGGACCTCCAGAGCCGGGTCGTCGCCACCCGGCCCGGAACGACCGTGCCGATCGACGTCGTTCGCAACGGTGAACCGCTGACTCTCGACGTCACCATCGGCGAGCTCGACCTCGAGGCGGAGAGCCGCAACGTGATGGCCGCGGCCGAAGAGACCAGCGAGGGCTTCGGCATCACGCTTCAGGACCTGACGCCGCCGATGGCCCGCCGCCTGCGCGTGCCGGCGGACACGGTCGGCGCGGTGGTCGTCGACGTCCAGCGCGGCAGCACGTCGGAAGCAGGCGGCCTGCAGCCCGGGGACGTCATCCTCAGCGTCAACCGCGTCGACGTCGAGTCGGCCAGCGAGGCGAGCGCCGAGCTGGGCGAGATCGAGTCGGGACGGACCGCGTTCCTCCTGGTGCAGCGCCGCGACACACGCGTCTTTCTGCAGGTGGAGAAGGAGTAGGGGTCCGCGCCGCAGAAGCGGTGCAGACTCGCCGCGGCGTGGCCGGATGCACGAGATGACGCTGCGGGAGGTGATCCGGGAGCGGATCCGGACGGAGGGTCCGCTGCCGTTCGCCGCCTTCGCCGAGTTGGCCCTCTACCATCCCGAGCTGGGTTACTACGCCCGCGTCGACCGGCGATCCGGCCGCGCGGGCGATTTCTTCACCAGCGTCGACCTCGGTCCCGCGTTCGGCTCCCTGCTGGCGTCGCAGCTCGCCGAGATGTGGCGCATCCTGCGGTCCGGATCCGGCGACCCGCGGTTCGACCTGGTCGAGGCCGCCGCCGGCAACGGGCGGCTCGCACGCGACGTGCTCGACGCCGCCGCTGCCGACGACCCTGCCTTCTATCGCGCCATCCGGCTGCACCTGGTCGAACCGAGCCGGGCCGCGCGCGACGCGCAGGCGGCCACGCTCGGCCCCCACGCGGACAAGGTGGCATCGTCGGGCTCCCGCATTCCACCCGCGATCCGCGGAGCCGTCTTCGCGAACGAGCTGCTCGACGCGCTCCCGCCGCATGTGCTGGAAATGACCGCCGGCGGACTCCGGGAGGCATACGTCGACCTCGACCACGCGACCGGCGATTTCGCCGAGCGCCTCGGCCCGCTGTCGGAGGCGAGCCTGCAGCACGTTCGCGACCGGAACATCCGGCTGGAGTCGGGATGGCGAGCCGAGGTCGTACCGGCCGCTGCCGACTGGGTGCGGCGGGCCGTCGACGCCCTCACCCGGGGATTCCTGCTGCTCGTCGACTACGGCCACGAGGCGCGGGAGCTCTACTCCGCGACCCACGCCGCGGGAACGCTGACGACCTACCGGCGGCAGCGCAGCGCAGCCGCCGGCGACGGCGCCGCGCCGCCGTGGCTCGTCGATCCGGGAGAGTGCGACATCACCGCGCACGTCGACCTGACGCTCGTGCGCGACGCGGCCGAGGATGCCGGCGCGCGCACGCTCGGCGTCCTCGACCAGACCTACTTCCTGCTGGGGCTCGGGGCGGTCGAGCGGATGAATCACGCATCGCGCGAATCGCCCGACGGCGGCGTCGCCGCTCTCCGGCGCCGTCTGGCTCTGAAGTCCCTGCTGGTGCCCGGCGGACTCGGCAGCACCCACAAGGTGATGCTCTTCGGCAAGCACGTCGGGACGCCGTCCCTGGCGGGTTGCTCCTATCGCGTCCGCGCAACGTAGAATTCCAGCGGGACAACCGATGAGCGATCGCATCGAGCGTGAGATCAAGCTGTCGTTCGCCTCGGCCGCTGCCGCCCGCGAGGCGGTGGCCGCGCTCGGGGCGATCCGGCTACGCCCGCGTCGCCTGCAGGACGACCGCCTTCTCGATACGAGCACCGGCCGGCTGCGCGCCGAGTGGTGCACGTTGCGCGTGCGCATGGAGGCGCCGGACGCCGGCGGGGAGAGCGTCGCCACTCTCACCTTCAAGGGACCGCCGCGACCCGACGTCATGAAGGTCCGCGAAGAGGTCGAGACCGACGTCGGCGACGGCGCGGTGTTGCTCCGGGTCCTCGAACGAGCGGGGTTCGACGTCTGGTTCCGCTACCAGAAGTACCGCGAGGAGTTCGACCGGGACGGCACGATCGTCGCCATCGACGAGACGCCGTGCGGAGTCTTCGTCGAGCTCGAGGGCAGCGAGGCGGGCGTGGCGCGCCTCGCGCAGGCGCTCGGCCGCGGTCCCGCCGACTACATCACGGCGTCCTATCGTCGCGTGTGGGAGTCGGACTGCGCCGCCCGCGGACGCCCGGTCGGCGACATGGTCTTCGAGTAGTGCCCGACGCGATGGCCGGCCCGCTGCCTCCCGCCCTCGTACTCGCGGCCGGGCTCGGAACGCGTCTCCGCCCCCTGACCGACCTTCGCGCGAAGCCGGCGGTGCCGGTCGCCGGCCGGCCGCTCGTGACCCGCATCCTGGAATGGCTGGCGGCCCAGGGCGTCGCGGAAGTCGTCCTCAACCTGCACCACCGGCCGGAGACGATCACACGGTTGGTGGGCCACGGGGAGGCTGCCGGCGTGCGCGTGCGCTACTCCTGGGAGCCGGTCATCCTCGGTTCCGCCGGCGGTCCGCGGCAGGCGCTGCCGCTGCTCGGCTCGCGCTTCTTCGTCGTCAACGGCGATACCCTGACGACCCTCTCGCTTCGCGCGCTCGCCGAGACCCACGCGTCCGCCGGCGCCGCGGTCACCCTCGCCGTCGCCCCGCATCCGGCCCCGGACCGCTACGGCGGCGTGCTCGTCGCGAGCGACGGCCGCGTGCGCGGCTTCGTGAGGGCCGGCCTCGGCGCGGCCGCTCACTTCGTCGGTGTGCAGCTCGTCGAGGCGGCCGTCTTCGCGGATCTGCCCGCCGGCCGGCCCGCCGCCACCATCGGCGGCATCTACGACCGGCTGCTGGCCGTCCCGGACGACGAGCGGCCCGGAAGCATCCGGGCCCACAGGTGCGGGGACGACTTCCTGGACGTCGGGACGCCGGCGGACTACCTGGCCGCGTCGCTCGCCGTCGCCCGGCGCGAGGGATGCGAGGCGCTGCCGGTCGGCGCCGGGTCGACGATTCACCCGTCGGCCTCGCTCGAACGCACGGCGGTCTGGGACCACGTCCGCATCGGCGCCGACTGCCGGCTCGACCGTTGCATCGTCGCCGACGGCGTCAGTCTGCCGCCCGGGACGGTGCTGCGTCGTCGGATCTGCGTGCCCGCCGACGCGGCGGCAAGCCCGGAAGGCGCAAGCACGGCAGGCAACGCGAGCGTCTACCCTCTCGACGACCCTCCCGGCGCGGACCGATGACGGACCCGCCCCGACCTGCCGACACACCGGAATCGCGCGCCAGAGCGTGGCTGCGCAGTGCCGGTCTGCCGCCGTCGACCCGTCTCGCGCCCCTAGCGGGAGACGCATCCGACCGCCGTTTCGTGCGTGTCGTTCCGCCTGGCGCGCCGTCGCGCGTCCTCGTCGTGCACGACGGTCCGATCGACCCCGAGACGCTGCCACTCATCCGGGTGGCCGAACTGTTCCGCCGCCTTCCCGTGCGGGTGCCCGTCATCCACGGAGCGGACGCGGCGCTGGGAATCGTCGTCGTCGAGGATCTCGGCGACACGATGCTGGAGGACGCCGTCGCCACGCTGCCGGACGACGAGCGGCGCGCGCGCTACCGGGAAGCGGTAGAGATCGTCGCGGCGATTCAGAGCGGCGGACGCCGGCTTGCCGGGTCCGACGCCGGTCCCTTCGACTTGGCTTTCGATGTCGCCAAGCTGATGCAGGAGCTCGACTTCTTCGTCGAGCACTTCGTCGTCGGCTTCCGGCGCCACAGCCTCACGACGCCGGCGCGGCGCGCCCTGGGCGAAGAGTTCCGCGCTCTGGCCTCGGACATGGCGGCCGAGCCGCGGGTGCTCTGCCACCGGGACTTCCACAGCCGCAACCTGATGGTGCACGAGGGCCGGCTGCACGTCATCGACTTCCAGGACGCGCGCATGGGCCCGGACACCTACGATCTGGTGTCACTGCTCCGGGACGCCTACGTGGCGCTGGACGCGGACGAGGTCGACCGGTTGATCACCCACTACGAGACCATCGCCGGCGTACAGGATGGCGCGCGGCTGCGACGACGCTTCGCCCGCACGACGGTGCAGCGAGCCCTCAAGGCGCTGGGGACGTTCGGATTTCAGATCGCCGCCCGCGGGAACCCGCGCTACCGCGACGCGGTGCCCCGCACGTTGGGATACGCGCGGGCGGCGATCCGGCAAGACCCTGATCGGCGCCGTCTGGGCTACCTTCTGGGCGCCGTGCTGGGGGACGCCGCCTCGTAGTACCCTACGAACGAAGATGGAAGCGACCACGACGACCATCGAGGCGATTGCCGACCACGTCGGCCGGGAGATCGCCATCCGCGGATGGCTGCAACGGCGGCGCTCGAGCGGAAAGATCCACTTCCTCACCCTGCGTGACGGAAGCGGGTTCGTGCAGGCCGTGGTCTCGAAGGCCGCCGTCGGCGACGAGACGTTCACCCGCGCCGACCACCTCGGCCAGGAGACGTCGCTGGTCGTCGAAGGGACGGTCCGGAAGGACGCGCGCGCCCCGGGCGGCTACGAGATCGACGTGTCGACTCTCGCCGTGGTCGGCGAGTCGCACGACTACCCGATCACCCCCAAGGAACACGGCGTCGACTATCTGCTCGATCGGCGTCACCTGTGGATCCGCAGCCGGCGGCAGGCGGCGATCCTGCGCGTGCGGCACGAGGTCGTCGACGGCATCCGCGATTTCCTCAACGGCCGCGGCTTCATCCTGGCGGACACGCCCATCTTCACGCCGGCCGCCTGCGAAGGTACGACGACGCTGTTCGCCGTTCCGTACTTCGACCACGCGACGGCCTATCTCACGCAGAGCGGTCAGCTCTACAACGAGGCCAACGCGATGGCGCTGGGGCGGGTCTACTGCTTCGGGCCGACGTTTCGCGCCGAGAAGTCGAAGACGCGGCGGCATCTGACCGAGTTCTGGATGGTCGAGCCGGAGATGGCCTACGCCACTCTCGACGACGCCACGGACCTGGCGGAAGCGCTTGTCGTCTCCATCGTCGAGCGCGTGCTCGAACGGCGAGCCCGCGAGCTGGAGGTCCTCGAACGGGACACGGCGGCGCTCGAGCGGGTGCGCTCTCCATTCCCGCGCATCGCCTACGACGAGGCGGTCGAGATTCTCAAGACACGCGGCCTTCCGTTCGAGTGGGGCGGGGACTTCGGCGGCCCGGACGAGACGGCTCTGGCCGGACACTTCGACCGTCCGGTCGCCGTGCAGCGCTTTCCCGCCGCGATCAAGGCCTTCTACATGAAGCCGGATGCCGAGCGGCCGGAGCTGTCGCTGTCGGTCGACGTGCTCGCCCCGGAGGGCTACGGGGAGATCGTCGGCGGCGGGGAGCGTCTGGACGACTATGCGCTGTTGCTCGAACGGATTCGCGAGCACGAGCTGCCGCAGGAAGCATTCGAGTGGTACCTGGACCTGCGGCGGTACGGGAGCGTGCCGCATGCGGGTTTCGGCATGGGCGTCGAGCGTGTCGTCGCGTGGCTGTGCGGGCTGGAGCACATTCGCGAGACCATCCCGTACCCGCGCATGCTGTATCGCCTGACGCCATAACGGCCGGCTTCCGTGATATACTCTGTCGGCTACGAGAGACGAAGTGCTGCAGAAGTGGGCGTTTCGCCCACTTCTTTGTGTTTCAGGGCGCAGTTGCCGGGCGAAGGCGGGGTAGAGACAGGGTGAAGCCCGGTGAAGGCCGGGTTGCGCAGGTCTGGTCCATCGCGGAGCGGGTGGCCCGCGACTTCGGGCTCGATGTCTTCGACGTCCAGCTTCAGCGCGAGTCGGTGGGGTGGCTGTTGCGAGTCGTCATCGACCGGGCGCCGGGCGCGGCCGGCGAGGCAGGCGACGCTGCGGCCGAAGCGGTTACCCTCGACGATTGCGCGCGGGTGAGCACGGACCTGAGCGTGGTGCTCGACGTCGATTTCGACTTCGAGCATCCGTACACCCTGGAAGTGTCCTCGCCGGGCCTCGACCGCCCGTTACGGCACGTGGACGACTGCCGGCGCTTCCGAGGTCGGCTCGCCCGGTTCGTGACGTCGGAAGCCGTCGACGGACAACGCTTCATTTGCGGGCGGATCGCCGGGGTCGAGCCGGAGAGCGGCGAGCCGCCGGCGCAGGCGGCACTCGTCGTGGTGACGGCAGGACGGCGCGTCCACCGCATTCCGTGGGCGCTTGTGACGCGGGCTCGACTGGAAGTGGAGTTGTGAAGTCGTCGCGCGGGCAGGAGCCTGCGCGCGAGAACAGGTCATGAGCAATCCGCTGCAACAGACCATCGAGGCACTGGCCAAGGAGAAGGGCATCGAGCCGGACGTCATCGTCACGGCTATCGAGGACGCGGTGCTGACCGCCTCGCGCAAGTACTACAAGTCGACCGAGAACCTGCGGACCAAGTTCAATCACGAGACGGGCCAGGTAGAGCTGTTCTCGGTGCGCCAGATCGTCGAGGAAGTCACCGATCCGCTGACGGAGATCTCGCTTGCGGAGGCCCAGGAGCTGTACGGGGACGAGGCCGAGGTCGACATGGAAATCGAGTTCCCCAAGCCGACCGACGTGCTCGGGAGAATCGCCGCGCAGACCGCGAAGCAGGTGATCTTCCAGAAGGTGCGCGAGGCGGAACGCGACAACGTCTACGCCCTCTACAGCGACCGCGTCAACGAGGTCATCAACGGCACGGTCAAGCGGTTCGAGAACGGCGACATCGTCGTCGACGCCGAGCGCGTGGAGGCGCTGCTTCCGCGGCGGGAGCAGTCGCGCGCCGAGAACTACACGACCGGCGACCGCATCCGGGCGGTCATTCGCGAGGTCAACAAGAACACCAAGGGACCGCAGATCATCCTGTCGCGCACCGACCCCACGCTGCTGGTCAAGATGTTCGAGCAGGAAGTGCCCGAGATCTACGACGGGACGGTCACCATCCGCGGAGCGGTCCGCGAGGCCGGCGACAGGGCCAAGGTCGCCGTCCATTCGCGCGAGCGCGACGTCGACCCGGTCGGCGCCTGCGTAGGAATGAAGGGCACGCGGGTGCAGGCGATCATCCGGGAATTGCGCGGCGAGAAGATCGACATCGTCGAATGGTCGGATGATCCCGTCGTCTTCGTCACCAACGCCATCAGCCCGGCCAGGGTGCAACGGGTGACCGTGGTCGACAGCGAGGAGCCGATCGTCGAAGTGGTCGTGGAGGATCGCCAGCTTTCGCTCGCGATCGGCAAGAAGGGCCAGAACGTCCGCCTGGCGGCCAAGCTGACCGGCTGGAAGATCGACATCAAGAGCGAGGAAGAGAAGCGGCGTGAAGTGGAAGCCCGGTTCGACGAGATCGAAGAGGACGAGGAGGCCGGCACCCTCACGCTGCCCGGACTCGACGACGGGCAACTCCTGCGGCTGAGCGAGGCGGGACTGGACACGGCCGACCGCCTGCTGGAGGTCGCAGCGGCCGAGCTGGCCGAGGTGGCGGGCGTGGACGAGGCAACGGCCGGGGATCTGCAGGCCGCCGTGCGCGAGCAGGTCGACGCTGCCGCAAGAGCCGCCCGGGCGCCCGACGAGACCGATGATTTGTCGACGATCGATCCGGCGGGGACGACGCCCGAAGCGCCGGCGGACACGCCCGGCGAGACACCGACAGCGGAGTGAGAGCGCCCGTGGGCACAATTCGCATCTACAAGATCGCCGAGGTCCTCGGGATTCCGAGTCAGGAAGTCGTCCAGTTGCTGCGTACGCAGCACGGGATCGAGGCCAAGAGCGCGTCGAGCACCGTCGAGGAGATCGTGGCCCGGCAATTCGCCGAACGGATTGCCCGCAAACGCAACGTCACCCTGCCGGCCGGTTCGCTCTTCTCGCAGCGGACCGCCTCGAAGCGCGGCGGGCGAGGCGGGGCCGCGCCGGAAGCGGCCGCGCCGACGGCGCCGAAGCTGGGGCCGCCGCGGCTGGTGAAGTCCGCCAAGGCGGCGAGAGCGGCAGCCGAGGCCACGGCGGCCGGCACCGCCGAGCCGGAGGCCGCCGGGCCGGAGAACTTGCCGGCGGGCACCGCTTCGCCGGCGCCGACAGCGGTCGAAAGCGCCGGTGCGCCAGGCGCCGGCATGTCTGCAACGACCGCGGTTTCGACGGAACCGCCCCCGCCCCCGCCCCCGGCC
>VXME01000108.1 GCA_009861545.1 Acidobacteriota bacterium
CGCCGTCCACCCGCTCGTCGAACGAGCGCCGCGGCAGCCGCGCGTCGTACTCGCGCCGGTGTCCCGTCCGCTCACGGCCCTCCGGCCGCAACGCCTCACGCCCGTCGTCCCGCGCCGTCCGGTCTGGCATCCGCCCCGTCATCGGGTCCGTCCCTCCGATCGCGCGATCGCCGGAGCGATGCCCGCGACGCGGTCGATCTCCGGAGGCGCGGCGCGCCCGGCCAGCCGCCAGTCGCGGCCCGACAGCTCGACCACCCGGCAGCGCCCCGCGATCCGGCTCGACAGCCGGTCGTCTCCCATGAACACGCCCACCTCGCCCGGGGTCTTGTTCGAGGTCCACACCGTCCGCCGCCCGGCGTCGTGCCGCGCCTCGTAGAGCATCAGCAGCGTCCGCCGCGTGTAGTCGGTCGCCGCGTCCCGCTCGGCGCCCAGGTCGTCGAGCACCAGCAGCTTCGCCGCCGCCAGCCGGTCGAACGTCGCCGCCGTGTCCGCCGCCGCGCCGTGCGGCTGGAGCCGGTAGAGCAGCATCGGCACCCGGTCGAACGCCATCGACCGCTCGCCCGAGCGCCACAGCTCGTTCAGCACCGTGCACGCCAGACGCGTCTTGCCCGTACCCACCGGCCCGCACAGGAACAGGTCCCGTCCCGCGTCGCCGTCGGCGGCGAACGCCCGCGCCGCCTCCAGCGCCCGCCGGTTGCCGCCCGCCGGCCGGAACGTCGACCACCGCGCGTCGCGGAACTCCCGCGGCACCGACGGCGGGGCCGCGTGCGCCGCCGTCCAGCAGCCGCAGCGCCGCAGGCGCGAGTGCCCCGCGACCTCGACCGACTCCCAGCCCGGCGTCCGCTCGCACCGCTTGCACCCCTCGCTCATGCCTTCGCCAGCTCGATCACCGCGTCGTACGCCTCGCGCGGTTCGGTCGACCGCGCTCCGCCGCCGCCCGGTTGACCGTCCTCCGGGCTTCGGAGCTGCTCGGCCAGGGCCGGCGCCCGCGACAGCAGCATCGACACCGTCCGCGTCCGGCCCGCCAGGAACCGGTCGCCCTCGACCGTCAGGAACCGCTCGACGAACTTCTCCAGCTCCGGGTCGTCCCACGCCGCGCACAGCCGCACGGCCGCGTCCGCGTCCGACGCCTCGACCGCACGCGTCGGCGCATACGCCACGCCCCGGTGCCGCGGATACCACTCGGATCGGTACCGCTCGACGAACGCCGCCGCACGCGCGGCGACCTCGGCGGAGGCGGTCGAGTCGCCCTCCCCCGCACCCCCACCTCCGGATTGGCCATCAGCCGTTAGCCGTAAGCCGTTAGCCGTTTGGCACGCGCGTGCGTGAGACGGGAGAACTTCAGAATTAGTAAGGGAATCTTCCGGGACCGCTGCTGGAGCTTTGCCGGAATCTTCCGGGAATCGTGCCGCGCCCGTGCCGGAATCGCGCGACGCTCCCGATGCCTCCGGCACTGCGCCGGCCGTCTCGCTCGTCGCCTTCGGTAGCGCCGGCACGCGCACGCCGCCCGGATGGACCGACCACAGGCGCCGCGTCTTCGCGCTCACCTCCGCCGCTTCCGGCAACGGGTGCATCGTCCGCAGCGGGTAGCGCACGCGCTGGAAGTCCTGCCAGTCCACCTGGTACAGGTAGCGCGACCCCTGGTGCGTGAACGCGGCCACCAAGCCCACCTTCACCAGCCGCTCGATGCACCGCTGGACCGCCTTCGCCGGCCGGCTGCTCAGCCCGTCGTGCGCCGCCTGGAACGCCACCGCCGCCGCGCGCATCACCCCGAAGTCGTCGGCCGCCAGCACGTACGTCGTCCACACCCGGTACTCCAGGTCCGACAGTCCCGAGACCTTCGCCGAGTGGCCGAGCCGCGCGTGAAGGAGGCGATCCGCAGGCATCGCTACGCCGCCTCCGCGCCGTCATCCGGCGCCGTCCGCATCGTCGCCGCCGCGACGCTCTCCAAGCCGGTCCGCATCAGCACACGTCCTCCGGGTCGCACACGCCGCAGCGCGCCCACCGGGGCTTCGCGGCCAGCTTCCGCACCGTCACGTCCTTGCGTGCCCGCCACTCGGCGGCCACCTCCGGCCAGCACGCCGGACAGACGAACACCAGGTCGCCGATCTCCGGGTCGACCGCGCGCCAGCCGCCGCGTCTCGCCGCCGGCTTCACCGCGGCCCCCTTCGGCGGCTACGCACCGCCTCGCCCGAGCCGCCCGCTTCGAGCCACCGCAGCAGCGCCGCCTTGCTCCACCGGGGCCGCTTGTCGATCCCCGACAGCGGCGCCACCGGGAACACCCGCGCACGCAGCCGCCGCTTGATCGTCGTCGGCGAACAGCGCAACAGCGCCGCCACGTCGTCGAGCAGCAGCACCGCCGGCAGCTCGTCTCCGCCGGCGTTACCGCCGGGCCGGTTCGCGTCCATGTCTCTTCCTCCGCACCCCAGGCCGCCACTCACCGGTCCGGTCCGCCCGTCCCCGCGCCAGCGCCTCGGTCCGCGCCTCGGTCGCGGCCCGCTCGGCCGCCTCGATCACGTCCAGCTCGGCCATCGCCGCCGCCTCGAAACCTGCCGGCGGCTCCCGGTGGCCGTTCAGCCACAGGCTCAACGTCGCCTGGCTCACCCCGAGCGCCCGCGCCAGCGCGTGCTGCGACACGCCCAGGGTGGCGAGACGGGAGCGGACGGCCTGCCGTATACGCGTAACATCCATTTACGAATCGACTCTATGCGCGTATACATTACCCGTCAACTGTAAAGTTGTATTACCATGAGGGATGAGCATCTTCGGAGACCGGCTGCGGGCCGCTCGCACCCTGCGCGCCGTCACCCAGCAGCAGCTCGCCGCCCACACCGTCAACACCCGCGAGGCCGTCTCGATGGTCGAGCGCGGCAAGGCGGGCTGGTCACACGAGAAGACCGCCGCCGCCGCCCGCGCCCTCGACGTGTCCACCGACTACCTCCACGGACTCACGGAAGACCCGCGGACGGCCGAGCAGCTTCTCCGGGACCTAAACGCCGCCCAAGGCCTCGAAGACCCCGCGGCCCGCGCCGCGGCGGCCGACGACGGCGACTTCGTCGGCGTCTCCGAGCTGGCCTCGGCCGCCGGAGACGGCGCCGATGTCTACGACGAGCGGGTGATCGGGAGGGTCAAGTTCCTCCGCTCGTGGCTCGGCCGGCACGGACTCGTCGCCCGCAACTGCCGCATCATCCAGGTCAGCGGCGAGTCGATGGAGCCGACGCTCGTCGACGGGTGCTCGATACTCGTCAACCACTCCGTCCGCCGACGCCACGTCGGGCACATCTACGTCGTCCGCACCGAGGACGGCCTCGTCGTCAAGCGCGCCGGACGAGACGAGGACGGCGTCTGGCAGCTCGTCAGCGACAACCCGAACAAGCACGTCTGGCCCACGCGGCCCTGGCCGCCCGGCGCGGCCATCGTCGGCGAGGTCAAGTGGGCCGCGCGGACCTTCGCATACGGAGGAAGCCAATGAACCCGAACGACAGCCAGAACGGCTCGGCCGCAGCCCGGAAGAAGAGAGCACACAAGGCCGATCGCAAGCCGGCCGCACGCCGCCGCGTCCGCGTCGCCGAGGGCATCTACAGGGACCGCCACGGGCTCGCCGCCACCGTCAAGGTGAACGGCGTCCAGCGCGAGGTCCGCTTCCCACCCGGCACCCCGCTCAAGACCATCCGCGCGCGGCGCGACGAGCTGCGCGCCAGCCTGCGGACGCTACCGGCCGGCGGCAAGCACTCCCTGAACCACGACGCCGGGCGCTACCTCGACCAGGTGAAGACCACCCTGATCAGCTTCGGCGACCGCCGCCGCGAGCTGCTGGCGTGGCTGCCGCGCTTCGGGCATCTGCGGACGCTCGCGCTGCCCGCCCATCTGCCGGCGCTCAACGGCCAGCTACACGAGTGGCGCGACACGCTCGCCGCCTCGACCTGCAACCACCGCCGGCATGCGCTCACGAACCTCGTCCGAGTCCTCTACGGCCGCCGCGCCTCGTTCGACCTGCTCGACCTCGTCCGCTTCGCGCCGCCCCCGCCGAGGCCCCGATGGGTCGACCGCGGCCACATCGCCGACGTGCTCGCCGAGATCGAGACCGGCTCGGTCACCCGCGCCCGTCTGGAGCTGATGCACTGGACCGGGATGCGGCCCTCGCAGATGGGGCGGCTGCGCGCCGAGGACTTCCGGCTCGACGAGCCGATCCCCTACGTCGCCGTCCCGCGCGGGAAGGGCGGACGCATCGCCGCCGTCCCGTTGGTGCCCGAAGGCGTCGACGCCGCGCACGCCTTCCTCGACGCCGAAGCCTTCGGACCGTGGCCCCGCAGCAGCGTCAACCGCGCGCTCGCCGCCGCCGCGCGCCGGGCCGGGCGGTCGGCGTTCACCACCTACCAGATCCGGCACTCGTTCGCGGCAGGGTTGCGAAGGGCCGGGACCGACGTGGCCGACATCCAGGACCTGTACGGACACACCAAGCCCGAGACGACCATGATCTATGCGCCGCCCGAGCTTGCGAAACATCGCGCCGCGCTCGAACGGCTGCGCCGGAACGACGCGACCGGAGATACCGTTCTCGACTGGCCGCCCCCGCTTGCCGGTGCGGACGGGCAAGTGCGGAGCACGGCTTGACCGGCAGGTCCGCACTTACGCCGCGCGGCAGTTTCTCGCCGACGGAGAGATAATCGGTGCGAGTCGCGGCCGGGTCGCGCCCGCCCGCCAAGGACCGGCCCGGCCGCCGAGGGCCGAAGGGAGACCCCGAATGCGAACAGCCGCCGTCTGCCTCGTCGTGTTCGTCGCCGCCTGCAGCGACGATTCGCCCTCCTCACCCGTCGCCCCGACCAACCCGATGGCGCCCACGACATCGGGCTTCACGCTCTCCGGAACAGTGCGGGACAGCCGGCCGAACGGACCCGCGCTCGCCGGCGCAACCGTCCGCCTCGACACCGGCCAGTCGACCGCCGCCGGCTCCGACGGTCGCTACAGGTTCCAGAACGTCTCCGGCGCCGTCACCGTCACGGCGTCCGGCCCGCACCACGTCGCCGCCTCACAGACGGCGACGATGGATCAGGACCGGACGGTCGACTTCGCGCTGGCGCACACCGGCGTCCCGCCGTTCGAGGGGACCGTGTTCATCTCACCCCGGCTGATCGACAGCTCCGACTCGTCCTCCCTGATGAACGTGACCTACGCCGGCCGCGGGATGCGCGAGGTCTTCGACCGGCGCGTCGACCGCTGGATCACGGTCGACGCGTACCTGTTCGACGTGCGGTACGGCTGGGGCGCGGTCGAGTTTCAGGTCAACCCCGAGTTCGGCAGCGTCGACGCGGCCCGCGCCGAGGTCGACACCTACGCGCCGGCGCTCGGGCGGCTGCCCGCGTTCCTGATGACCAACGCCCGCGAAGTCGAGATCAACGCGGGCGTCGAGCTGTTCGGCGGGAACCCCAACGGGAGCTTCCTGATCCACACCGGGCAGGGTCGGCGGTACATCGACGACGGGTTCCTCGAGGAGATCCTGTTCCACGAAGCGGCGCACGTGTCGCTCGACGCCAGGCACGCGAACGCGCCCGGCTGGACCACGGCGCAGTCCGCGGACGGCGTGTTCGTGTCGACCTACGCCCGCGACAACCCCGGCCGCGAGGACGTGGCCGAGAGCATCCTGCCGTACTTCGCCGTGCGGCGACGGTCCGCGCGGTTGGGAGACGCCGACCGGACTGCTATTCTGGCGGCGATCCCCAACCGGCTGGAGTACTTCGACCGGCAGGGGTTCGTGAACTGAAACGGTGATGCCCGAACGACACCGAAGGCCCCGTCGGAAACAGCCGGCAACCCGTTTTCGCTGGCAGCTTCGGCTGGCAGGGTAGCGCGGAGGCGGCGTAAATGACTGTTCACCAGTGCTTTGCAGGACTCTCTGATACGCCGATACCGGACTGGGAGGCCGGCGCCTACAGCCCGCTGACCAACGCGATGTACATGCCGCTGCGCAACAGTTGCGCGCGGATGCTGGCGACGCTGGAGGGGAACCTGCGCGGCTACGCGCTCGGCGTCCGCCACCAGCTCGCCCCCGGCACCGACCAGTTGGGCGCGGTGCACGCGATCTCGGCCGAGACCGGCCGGACGCTCTGGATCCACGAGCAGCGGGCCGCCACCATGTCGCTCGTGGCCACCGGCGGCGGGCTCGTCTTCGGCGGCGACGTCAACGGCCGCTTCCGGGCCCTCGACCAGGAGACCGGCGACGTGCTGTGGGAGATCAACCTGGGCTCACCCGTAACCGGCTTCCCCATCACCTACGCCGTCGACGGCCGGCAGTACGTGGCGGTGAGCACCGGCTTGGCCGCAACCGCCTCCGGCTTCATCTCGTTGACGCGGGAGCTGCGCCCGAGCGCCGGCAACACGTTCTTCGTCTTCGCCCTGCAGAACTGATTGCGATGCAAAGTACATCCCTGCCTAGCGTCCCGCTTCCCGCCGCAGCGCGGGTGTCACACCGCCCGTGAACAGGCGCGCTCCCTGCTCGATGCGCTCCATCATGTTGGTCGTGCTCGTCATGGCGACGGGGAGACCGAACTCCTTCCCGGCGGCGAGCACGGTATCGATGGCCTGCGCCACGGCCTCCAGGCTGCCGCCGTGCGTGTTCAGCATGTCTCCGCCCGTCTCGGAACCGGCGAACAGCACGGCGCCGATGTTCCGCTCGCTCAGTTGGCGGGCGATCTCGCGCACGTTGGCCACCCCGAGCGGGCTCTCGATGAGGAGCCAGGGCAACAGGTTGCCGTTCGGCGGGTCCAGCCGCCAGACGTCCGCCCGCTCGATGTAGTCCGGCACCGACAGGCCCCAGTAGCGCGCCGCGAGCCGGGGATTGGTGCCCCGCAACCCCGCCGGCTCCCGGTCCGGCGCACGCAGCCGTTGCGGGTAGCGCATGGCGCGGATGGCCATCAACGCCTGCTCCGGGGTCTCGACCGTCGGGAAGATGATGCCGTGCGCACCCACGTCGAGCACCTGCTTGACCATCCAGATGTTCTGGTCGAGCTCGCGGCCGGTCGCCGGAATCCGCACGATGACGGCCTTGCCCGCCATCGCGTCGCCCGTCGCGGCGATGGCGACAGGATTCACAAGCCACTGCATCCACGTCCGCAACGCGCTGACGTCGTAGGGGCCGTGCTCCATGTCGAAGAAGACGAAGTCGATATCGTCGTTTGCCGAGAGAGCAACGGGGTCCGCGCGCGCGTCGACCGTGACGCCGAAGGCCACCTTGTCCTCGTCGAGCAGCCTGACGAGGCCGGCCCGGGGCGTCCCCTCCGGATTCTGCTGGCCGTGCACGACGAGCGCGGGCGGCGCCGTGGCGAGGATCACGACGAGTGCAAGCCGAGAGGGAATGATTCGCATGGGTTCTCCTTGGGTTCGTCGTCCGGCGGCGACTGGAAGCCGAGGGCGCAGCTTCGAGTGATTATCCCGCACACCTTGCAGGTATCGCGACGGCAACGGACTCCCTCCGGGACCCGGAGCTGGGTCCAGCGGCTCGTCATCCGCGGCCGACGCCGCGAACTCGGACTCGGCGCCGCCACGCTCGTCCCGCTCGCCAAGGCCCGCGAGCGGGCCCTCGCCAACCGCGTACTGGCCCGGTCCGGTGGAGACTCGCTCGCCGACAAGCGCCGTGTCCAGGGAGTGCCTACGTTCGCCGAAGCGGCCCGACGTGTCCTCGAACAGAAGCGCGGCGGCTGGCGGGGCCGGCACCACGTGCACAACTGGTGGCAAGGCCTGGAACGGTACGTCCTCCCCCGCGTCGGCAGCCGGCCCGTCTCCGAGGTCAACACGGCCGACGTGCTGGAGATCCTCTCGCCGATCTGGCACGTCAAGGCGGCGACGGCCAGGGAGGTCCGCCAGCGCATCCGCGCGGTGCTGGAGTGGGCCATCGCCTCAACATGCGGAACGACAACCCGTGCGACCGGGTGGTGCCGGTGCTCGGTCCGCAGAACGACATCGTGACGCACCGGCAGGCGCTGCCCCGCCAGGACGTGGCCGCCGCCATCGAGACGGTGCGAACGTCGCAGTCCGGGCAGCCCGCCGTCAAGCTGGCGTTCGAGTTTCTCGTGCTCACGGCCACTCGGTCGGGGGAGGTCAGGCTCGCCACTTGGGAGGAGATGGACACGGCCGGGCGCGTGTGGTCCGTGCCGGCCCTACGGATGAAGGCGAAGCGGGAGCACCGCGTCGATTGGGCCGAGTACCTGGCGGCAGGCCGGAAGACTCGCGCCGTTGAGGTCGAGGACCTTGCGCGCCGGCTCACCAGTCGCCTCATGCTCGCTCCTGCACGATCGGTCTCTCGCGGCGTCAGCGCCCCAGCGCGACGACGACCCGGGCGGAGAGCTTCGGCCGGAAGACGACGTAGCCACCGCCCGCCAGGATTGGCAAGTCAGCCGCCAGACGCAGCGTGAATCGCCGCCAGACGTTCACGTCCACGCCCATCCCGGGCTGCACGACGAACCCGGCGTTGCGCTCTTCGTCGAACTCCGGGTACGGCACGTAGAGGCACGGCCGGACCAGCTCGCCGTCAAAGTAGGTACCGCACTCGGCGTTCGCCGTCTCGGTGTCGATCGACGCCGGCCACTCGTTGTCCCTTCTGAACCGAGCCGCGAAGCCGCCGGCCAGGACCTGGTAGTACGGCGCCACGCGCCCTTGACGCGCTCCACCCCGGACGCCGCCCATCAGCATCCAGTAGCGGCTCTGGACCCTCTGGCGGAACACCTCGTCGTACTCCAGAGCGTAGACGTCCCGCTCCAGAGCGTAGGCGTCCCGGTGCCACGCGCCCTCCACCACGAGCGACTGCCGCCCAAGCGCGAAACCGCTCGACAGGATCCACCCGGCGGTCAACGGCCGCTCCGGATCCTGGAAGCCGTACATCGTGCCGGCGGCGATCTCGAATCGATGCGGTCGGGTCTGGGCCTCGGCGGCCGACGCCGGCAGCACCAGACACAACAGTCCACCCACGAACACTGCGAAGCGCCGAACGTCATACGGCATGGCAAGCTCCTTGCGGGACGCGAACACTTGGGCCGGCCCATGCGCGCGACTGCCGGCCCGCCGGCCGCCTCCTTCCAGGGAATGCGCAAACCGACGACGCACCGGCTCGTTCGGGCGAGGTCGTCCCCGGCTACAAGCGATCGCCACGAGGTCATCGAGACGGCGGCTGATGGACGATTGGGCGGCGTATCTGGCGGGGGACGGCCGGTGAGGCGCGCCGGCGAGACATGGCCCCAGGCTCGGTCTTCGCCGCGGGGCTACCGTCCTGGCTAGCTGGAAGCCAGCGCTGTCAACGGTCATTCAAAATTCCCCCACCCGCGGTCATCGAAAATTCCCCACCCCCTGGTTTGAAAGCATCGATGACAGGAGTGCCTGTGGGGGCTGTGGGCAGGCCGTCTGCGGCCTCCAAGGCGTTGTGGGCGCGTCTGCGCGTCCACCTCGCCGGCAGCGTCCACAGGCTCGCAGACGCACACGCGGCGCTCGATGCCGCCGTCACGTCCGCCTGACGACGCGCTCCGCGAGCTATTGGCGCTCAACTGTGGACGCTGAACCGGGCGGCGGAGTAGCCTCGCCGACCAGCAGCACCGCGTCGCGCGCACTGCTGTTGCTGTGCAGTTGCCGTGCAGACGATCTGCGGCGGCGGCGGGACGGGTGACGGTGAGCCAGTCTTCCGACCGTCTGCGCACTCTCATTCGAAGGGAGGATGGGACGATGCGCACGACGATCCTCGCGGCTCTGATGCTCACGATGGCAACCGCGGCGGACGCCCAGGGGGAACGCGAGGTGGAGTTCGGCGGCGGATTCCACTTCTGGAACCTGATGCAGCACTACGACTTCATCGACTTCCCCACGGGGCCAACGGTCGACCTGACGTGGGTCCGGTGGGGCGAGCGCTGGGGCGGGGCGTTAGGCGTCTCCGGGGTGCTCAACCGGGTGGATGTCCACGAAGGCAACTACACCGTGGAGCGGCGCCTGCCGATCTATGGGCATGCCACCGTGCGGTACCGGTTCCGGCCGGCCGGCAACGGCAACGTGTGGTCGATCGGCGTTGGGACTCCCTGGACGATCTTCTGGGAACGAAACCGTCCGCGCATCTGGGACTCGGAAGGCGGCTACTGGAAGATGGACCGGAGACCGGAGGCCGTGGAGGGCAAGCTCGCGGTCGTGACGCTGCTGATGCACACGGAGGTCCTGGTCACGCGCCAGGTATCGGAGCAGCTGAAGGTCCGGGGCGGCGTCCGGGTTGCGCCGTTCTACTACCCGCTGATGCTGCAACCGGTGGTGCTCGGCGTGTGGGACTTCTGATCAGGCCAGCAGGCAAACTGAGACACCACCGACTCATGGGCAGCGAGCCGGTGGAATCGGGCCGGATCGTAGCGACGAGGATGACTCAAATGACGACGCCCACCGCGAGCTGCTGGCGCTCAACGGGGGCGGGCTGTGGGCGAGCCCACGGCAACGACGGCATGTGGCACGCTCGGAGATGAGTCCTGTGTGGTCCGCAGGCGGATTCCATGGTCGCGTAGATTCCAGTTTGAAATGAGGGAAACGACGAGGGAAGCATGGTCAGGTTAGCGCCTATAAACCGTTCAGTATGAATAGTTTATGAGAATGCCATGGTTCGCGCTGCCCTGACACCCAATAGCAGTCCGCTGATTTCGAGCGTCGAAGGAAACTCATGGACGATTCGGCCGAGTATCTGGCGAGCGCAAGCTACGGCGCCGCGTCGCGCTACGATATGCATAATGGCAGTGACCGTTCGCCCCCTCCGGGACGATGAAATTCGCCTGTATCTGCAGATTCACGAACGGGCCATTCGGGGACTCGCCGCGAGTCACTACTCCCAGGATGCCATCGAGGGCTGGGTAGTGCCGGCGACCGCCGAGAACGTCCGCCGCCTGACGCTCAACGCCGACCGTGAGATCCGCCTTCTGGCAGAGTTGAATGGAAGACCGGTCGGGATCGGAGCCCTCGTACTGGAAGCGTCGGAGCTGCGGGCCGTGTACGTCTCTCCGGAGGGCGCCCGGCAGGGTTGCGGTTCCGCACTGGTGCACGAGATCGAGCAGATCGCCAGGGACGGCGACGTTACCCGCCTCACGCTCCACGCCTCCCTGAACGCGGAGCGGTTCTACTCGGACCTCGGCTACAGCGCGCTCGAACGAACGGAAGTCGTCCTCCCCAACGACCATCGCATGGCGGCCGTGGTGATGGGGAAGAATCTGTCCGGTTCCGTCCAGTTCTGACCAGTTGAATCCGGGCGGGATCGCGAGAGACCGGTTCGGTCCACCGATCCGATGCGGTACGACCAAGTCGGCAGACTTCTCGTCGCGACGGCTCGAGCCGGAGCACGGGTTCGGGCCGTCCCTGATCAACGACAATTATTTTTGCCGGTTGGCGAGGACGCGATCGGCCGGTTCG
>VXME01000109.1 GCA_009861545.1 Acidobacteriota bacterium
CCGAACCTTGCTCGCCGACCTCGGCACCCTGACCGCCAACACCATGCGGGTGGCCTGAGGTGGTCCCGCATTTTCGGACAGTCGGCTAAGGTGTATTCCAGAGCCTTCGGGAGGCACTGGAATGGCGACGAGACGACGGCGTCGGTTCACGGCGGACTTCAAGAAGCGGGTGGCGCTCGAGGCGTTGCGGGGGGACCGAACGGTGCAGGAGATCGCCACCCGACACGAGGTCCATCCGAATCAGGTGAGTACCTGGAAGCGGCAGGCCATCGACGGGTTGGAGGAGGTCTTCGGCGGCAGCAGAGCGTCTCGCCAATCGGAACACGAGGCGACGATCCGGGACCTGCACGCAAAGATCGGCGAGCTGACGGTGGAGCGGGATTTTTTTCTGCGCGGATTCCAACGCTGAGCCGGGCCGAGCGCCAGCAGTTGGTCGACCGCGGCGGCGCGTTGAGCATCAGCCGTCAGTGCGCGTTGCTCGGCATCAGCCGCTCGTCGGTGTACTACAGGCCGCGGGGAGAAAGCGCGGAGAGTCTGGCGTTGATGCGGCGGATGGACGCCTTCACCATGCTCACCAAGCCCACACCCGTGCAGCAACGCAGCTTCGAGCTGCTGGGAGTCACCCCGCAAATGTAGCCAGCACACAACACCATCGAAACCTGTAACTCCACCACCAACAGTGACTTATCAGCGATCGGCCTGGAAACTTCCGTTTAGACACCACAGACACCACTGACGTTCCTGTGGACCTCGATCGGTCCTTGGGGCCTGACTGTGAGTTACGCCAGCCTGTAGCCAACGTCGCGAGGCGTCACAGCCCGCACGATTGGTCCGGCCGATCCGGCGCTTCGGGATTTCCGAGGACAATCCAGGCTACTCGCCGCCGGGGTCGCCCATCGTCATCGTCCGATGCATCTTCCACGAGCCGTCGGCCTGGCGTTGGAGGATCCGCATGAGCTTGCCGCCGCCGGAGAACAATTCCCCGGAGGCGCGCGACCGGGAGCTCGATAGAAGGGTGCCCCACTGGAAGGCGTAGTCGCCGGAGACGATGGTCTCTTCGAAGTCGAGCACGTGCTCCACCGGTTCGAGCAGGTCGGACATTGCTCTGGCGCCTTCCAGAAGCGCAGCGTTGGCGCTGCGTCCGCGCACCACTGCGCCTGGGGAGATCACCACGAAGTCCTCGGTCCACTGCGAGATCAGTGCGTCGAAGTCGCTCGACAGCACCGCGTCGACGTCGTGCTGGTTGAGCGCCTCGATGGCGCGGAGCTCCTCCTCCAGATCGGGTGCCCCGGACGTGCAGGCGGCGGCCGCGGCCAGGACGAGGAGCAGGAAACGGGCCAGATTGCTCCACACGGTTTCGACGGTCGTACCGATCCTCATACTCCTCAACCCCACTCCAAGCCCCATGTCTCGTGCCGACACGCGCCGATTCCAGAGTCCTTCACGTCGCGCGCTACTCGCACCGAAGCGCGGCCAGTGGGTCGACGCGCGCCGCTCTGCGCGCGGGTACCAGGCTGGCGACGAGCGCGACTCCGGCCAGCAGCGCCACGACGAACAGAAGCGTGACCCCGTCGAACGCTTCGATCCCGATGAGAAACGCCTGCAGAGCGCGGCCGAGCACGCCCGCGCCGCCAAGCCCGGCGAGCAACCCGAGTGCCAGCGGAACGGCATTTCGACGAATGAAGCCATTGACTACCTGCCTGGCCGTCGCCCCGAGCGCTATCCGTATCCCGATTTCCTGCGTCCGCTGCGTTACCGAGCAGGAGGTGACCGCATACAGGCCTACGGCGGCCAGCAGCAGGCCGACCACGGCGAACACCCCGAGCAGCGTGCCGAGCGATCGTTGCGTCCCACCGGAGCGGGCCATCGCCTCCTCGAGCGGCAGTGGATCGAAGAGGGGGAGGTCGGGATTGAGCCGGCGGATCTCTTCCCGAATCGCGCCAGTCACGCCCGCACCGGCGGCGCCGCGGACGATCAGCCTGGCGAAGAACCCGCTGTCGCCGCGGAAGGGGTAGTAGACGACCGGATCCGGGGGGCCCGTCCTCGACATCTGACGGACGGTCGGAGACACACCGACGACGGTCACCCAAGGCAGCGCCTGTGCGATGACGTTCGGGTTCGTCAACCGGATCCGCCGGCCGATTGCATCGCCGTCGGGGAAGAACATCGACGCGAACCGCTCGTTCACGATGGCGTTCTCGTGTCCCGCGGTCCCGTCGAGCCGCGTGAAGGCACGCCCGCGGAGGATCCGCAGGCCGAGGGTTCTGAAGTAGTCCGCTCCGACGGTGACGTATGTCACGCCGGGGGCCGCCGCGTCGACATCGGCCGGCCGGCCGTCGATGGCGAGTGACCGGGGGTACCCCCAACCGAACGGATCGACACTGGCCAACGTGAAGGCTTCCACCTCGCGCATGGCGGCCAGCCGCTCCTCGACCGCTGCGTAGAAGAGGCGGCGCTCCTCGGTGGTGGGATACCTGGCGGACGACAACCTGATCCCCATGGTGGTGAGCCCGGCGGCGTCGACGACGCTGGTTTCGGCTTGCAGCGCGAGGAAGCTCCGCCCCATCAGGCCGGCCCCGCTGAGCAGGATCAGCGTCAGCGCGACTTCAGCGGTCAACAGGATGGTCGTCCATCGGCGAGTGCCGACGCCGCCCCCGCCGCTACCGGCTCGGCCGCCGTCCTTCAGCCGGTCGTTCACGTTCGTCTTCGACACCTGCAGGGCCGGCACGAGACCGCACGCGACACCCGTCGCCAGGCAGGTGGCGACGACGAGCCCCAGCACGCGCCCGTCCATCGAGTAGTCGATCCAGTACGGCGCGGTGCCCAGGTGCATCGTGACCAGCCGTACGGCAAGACCGGACAACGCGACGCCGGCGAGGCCCGCGAGCCCCGTCAGCAGGAGGGTCTCTACCAGCAACTGCCGAACGAGTCGCCCGCGGGTGGCCCCGAGCGACACGCGGAGGCTCATCTCGCGCGCCCGGCGCGCCGAGCGCGACAGCAATAGATTCGCCACGTTCGCGCACGCAATCAGGAGCACGAAGACCACGCCGCCCAGCAGCGCCGACAGGAGCCGCTTCACCCAGTCGTCGACGAACGCCTCCGTGAACGGAACGACGGTCGGCCGAATCCCGGCGTTGGTCTCGCCGTGTTCCTCGGCAAGCCGGGCGGCCACGACGTCGAGGTCCGCCTGCGCCTGCGCGAGGGACACGCCGTCGGCCAGCCGGCCGAACGCCTGGTGGGTGCGCGCGTCGCGCCGCTGTGCCGACCCGCCGAACTGCGGACCGAGCGGCGTCCAGATCGCAATCGAATGGGGAAACTCGAACCCCTCGGGCATCACGCCAATCAGAACGGACGGCCGGTCGTTCAGCCGAATCGTGCGGCCGATCACCTCGGGGTCGCCGCCATAGCGGCTCATCCACAGACGATGCGACAGGATCGCCGTGCCGGCGGCGCCGTCGACATCGTCCTCCGGCAGGAAGTCGCGGCCGAGCGCGGGGAAGGTGCGCAGCAGCCGGAAGGCGTCATGCGAGATATAAGTCCCGAAGACGAAATCGGCGGCGGTCTCGTCGTCGCTGACGTTGAGCCCGATCGGGAACATCGCGGCGATGCCGTCGAAGGTCTCGCTCGCGCCGCACCAGTCCTCGAAGTCGGCAAGCGAGACACCCGCCGGTCGCCCCAGCTCGTCACGCGTCCCGAGGGAGACGATGCGCCCGTCATCGTCTCCGGGGAGCCCCGTGAACAGGATGGAGTTGGCGACGGTGTACATCGCAGACGTCAACGCCATGCCGATTCCCAGGACCAGGACGACGCCGAGGGTGAACCCGCGTTGCTTGACCAGTAGCCGCCCGGCAAGGCGGACGTCCTGTAGCACGCTCTGCAGCCAGGGTGCGATCCAGACGTCGCGCACGTGGTCGCGGGTGAGAGGCAGGTTGCCCAGCGCGCGCCGGGCCGCCGTGGTCGCCGCGGCCCGGTCGAGCCCGCGCGCCTCCAGCTCCCGCTGTTTCATCTCCAGGTGGAACTGCAACTCGTCGTCAAGCTCGCGTTCGTGACGATCGCGCTGAAGCAGGTAGCGGAGGCGCCGGAGCAGCCTGGTCATACGGAACCTTTCGTCGCTTTTTCTTCCCATCGTTTGACGATGGAAGTGTGCCGGAGGTCACCAACCGTGTCAAGCCGAAGAGGGCTTCGACGACGTGACCGCCTGCTCGAACTGGCGGTATGGCTGACCGGGGCGCCGATTCCCGCCGGTGGTCGGCGGCTGCCGCTATCGCCCCGCGTTGCTCACGAG
Organism: Acidobacteriota bacterium; assembly: GCA_009861545.1. Classification (NCBI taxonomy): domain Bacteria; kingdom Pseudomonadati; phylum Acidobacteriota; species Acidobacteriota bacterium. The sequence goes on from VXME01000109.1 coordinate 4,286, forward strand.
GATGTCGCCGGTTGCTATCGGGCCCCGCTCGGTGAACACGGTTCGGCTCCCCACGACGCGGCTGAACCGTTCGAACTGCGCGGGCAGCGCGCGGGTGCCGAACAGGTCGGCGCCGCTCGCCAAGTGGTAGTGGACGTGGACGTGGAATCCGGTGTCGCCGGAGAAGCCGATCTCTCCAAGGCGATCACCCCGGGTCACACGATCGCCGGTCCGGAGCGTCACCGACCCCGCGCGCAGGTGGGCCAGGACGCTGTATTCGTCGTTCTCGTGGTCGATGACGACGTGATTGCCCAGCAACCGCGCGTTCAGAGCGGCCGGGGGCGGCCGGGGGTAGCGCAACCTGCCGTCGACGATGCGATTGTCGGGGACCTCGTTCGCGACCGCGACGACGACGCCGCTCCCGGGCGCGTGGACGGATGCGCCGTACCCGTACCACTCGGTGGGAACCGCCGCCTCGCCCCGGTGGAGGTCGCCGGCTTCGTCGACCACGCTGAAGTCGTAGGCGTAGCGGACCGGGACATCGAGGATGCCGCCTTCCGCGAGCGGCAGCCTGCTCGGGTCCTGCCGGCGGTGGTGCGAATAGAAGTCGTGGCCGTCCCAGACGAGAGAGCGTCCGCGGAGCGGAAGCTCCAGGCTCGTCGACGATTCGTAGCGCACCGGATGGACCGGGACCGAGCGGGTCACCGTCGCTTCGGCTCCTGCGAGCGTGAACTCGAAGACCGCGCGGCCGATCTCCAGGTCGGCGTCCAGGACATGGAACGGGTTGAACAGTGTCAGCTTCTCGCCCGGTCCGACCTCGCGGCGCGGAATCGTGAGCAGACCCGAGTTCGGGCCGCCGTTCGCTGCCGATACGAAGCGGCGCTGCACGAGCCGGCCGTCGCGGCCGAACACCGACATCTCGACCCGGGTCAGCGTCAGCGACCGGGCCGTGTCGTTCGACACGATGAAATCGTTGTGGAGCTCGAGGCCGCCGCGGGTGGCGTTGAGATAAGGACGTTCCGGAAACGGCTCGATCCGCACGTCCGGGGACTGGCCGACGCTGCCGGCGATCGGGAGGCAGAGCACCACGGCGCACGTCAGGACCATCGATCGCATCGGGACCTCCGGAAATCCGCGTCGAAGAGGAACGACGGCACGATCCGTCTGACGCGGCGACGGGGGATCAAGTTCCCGCACGCGCGGCAAGCTGGCGTTCCATGCCTCGACAATCTACAGTACGCGTCCTGCTGTCGATAAGCAAGGTGTCGGAGAGAAAGGGACTGCTTCGCACGACCAGCTGCCCTGCGCCTTCTCGACGAGCAGCAGTCCCGGCTCGTTGGCCTGCAAGGCGCCGACAAGCTCCCCTGCCGTGACCAATACGCGCTTCTGCCGCCGGATTCCATGTTCCAGACCGGCCCGCAATAGTTCGAGATCAGGATGTCCATTGGAATGCGTCGAATGGTCGGGGAAGAGGATGAACGAGCCGATGTGCAGCGCGCCGTTCATTCGCACCGGCGCGCCGGCCACCGCAACGATGTGCTGTGCCGCGGCCGTGGACTTCAAGGGGTCGAGCCTGGCGTCGTCGACGTCGAACGCCAGCTCGGCGGCCTTCTCCCGGGTATAGCCGGTCATGGACATTTCGGGAAAGACGATCAGATCGGCCCGATGTTGCGCTGCGATATCGAGCAGTCGGCAATGGTCGCGAAGATTCTCCTCGACCGTGTCCCGGGCCATGACTTGCGCGATGGCGAATTTCATCTCTTCCGGGTTTCCTCTGCGGAAGTCCCGCCGCGTCCTCGTGGCGCGATACTTTGACAGTCTACAGCCGGCCCCGTACTGTCGATAATCGAGGTGTCCGAGATGTTCCGGTCGCGTTGGCTTCCGGCGTTGCGCCACCGCCTGCGTGCTCTCTTCGGGCGGGGCCGGCTCGAGCGCGAACTGGACGCCGAGCTCCGGTTTCATCTCGACCGGCAGACCGCCGAGCACGTCGAGCGGGGACTGCCGCGGGGCAAGGCCCGCCGCCGGGCGCTGGCCGCCTTCGGGGGAGTCGACGTCATCAAGGGGATGTCGCGCGATCAGTGGGCGTCTCACGTCCTGGACCGGGCGGTTCGGGAAACACGCCATGCGGCGCGCGTGCTACGGTCCCGCCTACCTCACATCCCCAGCCCCCCTACTCTTGGGCTGCCGCGCGCGCGTCGCGAGCGGCCTGCTGCGCCTCTATGATGTACATGATGTACCGGCGGGCCGTCACCGACCGCGAGTGGTCGCCTCGGGCAAGAGCGCAACCTCTAACGCGGTGATGACGCGTAGGCACGCGTCCGCAAAGAGACCAATCTCCTCGCCGACCAAGTGTACCGTTTCGCCGGGTTGCTCGACCTGCGTCAACGCGACATATTGCTCATCCGCGACGCCCAGATTGTGCCCGATGACATGACGCTTCTCGATGTTGATCGCCATGCGATGGGATTCCTCATCCGAGAGTACGGCGTATAGGTCGATGTCCATCTCAGCGAACTTCTTGCCGCCCCTCCTGATGTTCTGGAAGGCATTACCGATCGCCTTCTTGCTGCACAACTTTGCCGCTCTGTCGGGTAACCGCCGGCGCGCGAGGTGGCGGTAAATCGCCTTTAGCGTCGTTTCAAATGCGGTCAGAACATCTTCATGGGCGTTGCCCAGGAGCCGATACGCGAGCTCGGAATACCCCCCACGGTCCTGCGCTGCGGCAACGGCGAGTTGTTCGTGCACCAACGTGATTTCCCGCCGAAAATGCAGCGCCAGATTGGGTGCGCCGCAATCGGGGCAGAAGAGAGCGAGGGCATAGACCCCGTACGAGCGTTGGCAGACGTCGCACGAGAGATCGCGCAGCAGGTCCTCGCGGATCGCGACAGGGCGTGCCGCGTGGCTCGGCTTGTGTTCCAGCCTCATGCTGATAAGGCCGCCGCCAGGCTGCTGGCGATTGAAGTCCCTGGCGAGATCGCCAAACCAGTCGCTCACGTCGGCGGCCACATCATGACCAATCTGACGCTTGATGTCCTCGATGTCCGCAGAATGCACGAACGCGTCATCATCCGCCATGTAGCCCGTATATGGACACACGGTCTGGCCCGGCCCCGGTGCGCGGCGAATCCGGGCACGGTCCTCTTCGCGAATCTGTCGCTCCGAGGGAGCACTGCCGATTAGGAACAGCCTCGGCACAGCGTCCGGATTGGGCGAGAACTGGTACACCTTGCCCGACGGACTTCGCGGACGCGGATACGACAGCTCCATGCGGCTTCGCGTTCCGCCCGTACGGTTTCCCTCAAGCCGGCGAAAACGAAAACTACTCGTCACTGGTGTGGTTGGATAGCCGGCTTGGACACGATCTCCACGCGACGACCGGTGCAACCGCTACTCTTGGTAACCGTCTCGTTCGCGGGACGTACCAGGACCACTGCTGTCCCACATTTTCAGCACCACAGGAGCATCTGCGGGTTCGGGGCACCCGGTGGCGAGGGAGGCATGAACAACTCCACCAGTGAGCGGCGGTCGAACAGGTTGAGTTGGAGAACCCGTAGCATCCGGTGCAGGGTCCAGCTCAGCCGCAGGACGAACTTCAGGTAGGCCAACAGCAGGTACATGCACGTCGCCACCCACAGTTGCGTCAACACCGCGTTCTTCGAGCGGCCCACGAAGCGCTTCACCTTCAGGTATTGCTTGATCCACTTGAAGAACAGCTCGATTTGCCAGCGCGACTTGTACAGGTCGGCAATCGTCTTGCCCACCCACTTCGTGTTGTTCGTCACGAACACGTAGCGCTGTTTCGTCTCCGCGTCCCAGTAGCCGACCCGCCGCAGCGTGCCCGGATACGCCTTGCGGCCACGCGCACTCGTCAACTCGATCGTCTGGTCGCTCATCACGCCGGTCCAGATGGCGACCTCATGGTCGCGCAGCACCCGGTACTTCACGCCTCGCTTCAACCGCGTCACGAAGGTCACGCCCTGCTCCTGCAGGCGATGCAGCCACCCGAAGTCCAGATACGCCCGGTCGGCCACCACCACGCTGCCGGCCGGGAACGTCCACGTGCGGGCCACCGTTACATCGGCTGCCTTGCCGTCGGTGACGCTGAGAAAGCTCGGCAGATGCCCCGCCTGGTCCAGGCCGACGTGCAGCTTGATCGCGCCCTTCGTACGCCGGAACGACGCCCACGGGAAGGCGGCTAGGCACACGTCGATAGTCGTCGCATCTATCGCATACAGCTTGTTCTTGAACCGGAAGCCGTGCCGTGGGGCCCGCTGCCGACAACGTGCCAGCAGTCGTGAGAAGAGCGCTTCGTAGAGCGTGTACGGCTGCTCGGCGTTGACCCGCGCCAGCGACGAACGGCTGACGAGGGCCTGCACGCCGAGGTGATAGAGCTTGTGGGGTTGGGCGCACAGGTTGCCGACAATGTCGCGCAGGCTCTGCAGGCCACCGAGCTGACCGAGACCGAGGGCGACGAACTGCGCCCAGCGGCTCATGACGCGGAGTCTCTGGCCCTTCTGGTGCTGCTGGGCCTCGGCGTCGAATTCATGTCGGGGAAGCAAATCGAGAAGCTGGCGGAAGACTGTGTTATGATG
>VXME01000110.1:0-1400 GCA_009861545.1 Acidobacteriota bacterium
GTCGATTCGTCCCCCCCGACCGATCCGCCGGTCCCCGACGGCGTGAGAAGCGGACCGAGATACGGCGGTGACATTGCCCTCCCTTCCTGTCAATGGACCTCGAAGCTGATACGCGTGTCCCTGCCTTCAGGTCCCGCGCCAGTGTTCCCGACCACCGGTCCACCCCGAGGGACTCGATGTCCGCGACCGTCTCGCCGTCCACCCCGGCTGCGCGGCCGTTGCGACGCACAGCCTGCCAGGCGACCGTGAGCACGTCTTCGCACCACACCTTGTCGCTCAGAGAGTGGAACCGGAAGTCAGGAGCTTCCTTCGCTTTCGCATGCAGCACTGTCTGGTGTCGCTGAACTGCGCTGTCGCTCGCACCTTGCGATCGGTGACGCGAAGCACTATTTAGCACAGATGCCCATCTTGGGTCCCTGCCAGAATTGGTATGTTCCGAACGAAAGGCATGACAACTGCCTCTGATCTGAAGGGTACGGACCAGACTGGTCATACCCGACATCGTTTCTCCAGCCCGGCAAGCGGGTCGGGCTGTGCGGTCCGAACGACGCCGGCAAGACGACGCCGCTCGAGGGGCTGTCCGGCGAGGTCGAGCCCGACGCGGGCGAGATCGCGCGGCCGAACGGCCTGACCGTCGGCTACCTGCCGCAGGACGGGCTGACCCACGCGGGACGGACGCTCTACGACGAGACGACCCGCGCCTTCGCGCCGCTGCTGGCGCTGCAGGCGGAGTTGCGCAACCTGGAGATCCGACTCGGCGACACGAGCCTCTCGCCGACGGAGCACGACGCCGCGCTCGCCCGCTACAGCGAGGTCCAGACCGCGTTCCAGGATCGGGACGGCTACGGCATCGAGGCGAAGGTGGACGCCGTGCTGCGCGGTCTCGGCTTCGAGGAAACCGACTTCGAGAAGCCCACCCAGACGTTCTCCGGCGGCGCCAGCAGGCCCTTGCGCAACATGTCGGCGAGCAGGGCGCCGGCGAGGATGGGGCGCCGTTCGGCGCGTGGCGGCACGATTTCCACCACGGACGCGGTCCCGATCCGTCACGAGCACGGTCTCTCCCGCGGCGGCCAGACGCACGTATTCGCTCAGCTTGTTGTTGGAGCACCTTCAAGTCCGACCGAGCGCGTGCTCCTGAAGGTAGCTTCCGGTGGCCACGGTGGTCAAGGGCATTCAAGTCTGGAGGGCACGCGCCTGTTTCTTCTGCAGGGCATCGGTCCGGGACGACCCAGACACCACGCACAAGCCGGGTCCTGTGGCTACGCTGCGGAGCAGGCCTCCACCTGCCCAAGCGAGCGGCGGGGGGGGGGGGGGGGCCCCCCCCCCCAAAAAAAAAAAAAAAACCCCCCCCCCCCCCCCGCGCGCGACCAAATAAAAAACTATGAATAGACACGCCCCCC
>VXME01000110.1:1410-105270 GCA_009861545.1 Acidobacteriota bacterium
CCCCCCCATTTTTTTTATCCCCCCCCCCCCCCCCACCCCCCCTGCCCTTTGGGCGGGGGGCGCGTTTTTTTTTAAAACCCCCCGCCCCCCCGGCGGGGGGGGGGGGGGGGCCCCCCCCCCCCCCGAAAATACGACAGGATGCCCCGGCCCGGCTCACGCGGTTACCAACTTATGCCTTTCGTCATTGCCCCGCCACCACGTCTGGGTTGAAATTTCAAGCCTGTTCCCGGGATGGCAACGCCCTGTTGGCGATCCTCTGGCAAGACGGCGAGTGTGCCAAACCCTATCATGGTGGCCCACCCCAAGATCCGTGTATTTCTCCTCTCATCCGGGTCCATATCTTCAAAATCAGCGAACGCAAGACCGCCGCCGATGATTACGAACAACCAGGCGAGCACTTTCCAAGCGCCGTCGTCTCCACCGGACACACTTGGAGTTGGATCGTAGGTGCTTGCTTCGTCGTCACCACTCTGGTCACCATCACCACCACCGATGGCCCCTCCCTGCCCCTGTTGAGCAAGTGCCTGTTCGAGGATCGACGAAGATGATGTGTTCTGGGCAGCAACCTGCACGCCCAACAAGAGCAAGGCGCACAGAAGTGACAGTGCCTTTCTCATCACCCTATTCTCCTCTGCTGCGGTTGCACTGCGATACGACTATCCGGCACGAGCGCCCACCGCGGTTGGCGCACGCTCGCATCGCCCCATTCTCCGCCTGGCCTCGGGTAGGCCAGTCGAAGGACCAGCCGGCGGCGTTTCGGACCTCACGCCCGGACTCCACCGCAAGTGCCCCGCATCCTCGAAAGGTAGCCACGAGCCGACAGCCGGAGCCGCACTCGTTCAAGGCCCTTTGCGTTGCGGCCGAGGCCGTGTCGTAGTTGGCGGCCCAGCCATACCGGGTGCTGCTGGAGTTGAGGGCCAGAGCTCCTACGAGCGTCTGCTGTGCCGTCGCCAAGGAAGGCGCAACCACCAGCATCGCAACGGTAGTCGCGAGTAACGTTCTTGCCGTCATCAACCTGTCTCCTTTCAGGGCCAGCCAGCCCAAAGGGGAACATTCGTGTTCTTCTCACCAAACGCTCGGTGCGCGCCGTAGCGGCTCTCGTCTTCGGGCATTTCGCAGCCGGAAGCGGAGTGCTGGGTGCCAATATCCGTCTCCGGCGGAATGGCATCGAACGGTCCGGCTGTCGTGCCGGACCAAGCGGCCGGCACCACAACCGGTTTCAGGCGCTCCTCCGGACCCACATCACCAACAGATCTTCACATCCACGCAGATGCGCGGCTTACTGGGTATCGGAATCGGGAGCTTGCCGACGGGGATCGAAAGGCACTTCGAAAGGAGTCTCCTGCAGCGTCCCGCAGGTGCCGCCGCCAACGCATCAGGCACATCCTCCCAACTTCTCGAGTTCAGCGCCTAGGTCGACCTGCTCATTGGCCATCTCATACCTCCTTTGTGAGTCCACGATGCAAGAGTCCGACTTCGGCGAACAATCCTGGCCCAGAAACAGGACCGGATCGAAACGAGTTCCCGACCATGGGCTGCTCGACCAGAAGAACCAGTCAGTATGTGTAAACGTTCGACTCAGGCACACCGAACACGAAATCAGAGTCGCTCAGCGCGTACGTGAACGCACGCGTCATCGGAGCGGAGCGCGCATGCCATTCCAGGTCGCTCCAGCCGTCTAGACCGAAACGACGAACACGATCGACGTGCAGAGCCGGGGGACCCGATCCCGAACCTCGGACCAACCGAGTATGGGGGCGGCTGCGCTCCCGCAGCCGCTCCCGCGAAGGAGTCTCCTACCAGTTCAACCGCAAGTCGACGCAGACCTCGAGCTTGAGGAACGGCAACGGGATCTTCACGCAGCCGACAGTCACCGTCTTCTTGCTCCTCTTGAGATCGGTCGCCGGAGGCAACACAACTTCGGACTTCTCGATTGCGCTGATCACGTCCTCTTCGGTGACGCGTGCCGCGGGCCAGGTCGGACAATAGCGCCATCTCGCTCGCAGCTCGTCACCCGAAGTGTCCGCGGGTTCTACGTCCGGACCCTGGCAGAACTCGGAGACGTGTCGAAGCGCATCTTTGGCGAGCCGCTCCGTCACCTCCTTGCCAAGGGTGTTGTGCACGTAGCACGCGGCAAGTGCTCCCGTATAGAATGCCATTGGAAAGACGTACTTCTTGTCCTTCTCCCACTCTCGCCTCTCTGCCGGATCCGGGTGCTCGAGTTGCTCCTTGAAAGAACTTCGCAGCAGATCTTGCAGTCCTTCGACGACCCCCTCGCCAATGATCAGATCCGAGCCGTCCGACGACCCGTGAAAAGAGTGCACGCCTCGTTTGAATTCCTCCGAACATTCGTTCAATGCTCTTTCGACGATGTCCTGCCCATCGGTCATCTCCGGTTCTCCTTCGGCCAGAGGGCGGCGCGTTCCCCGAGCCGCGTCGCGGGTTCACCTGCGCACGCTTGCGTCCGATCTCTATCGCGCACTCTCGGTCGTGCCGAGATTCGAGGCGAGCGCATCCTTCCCGGCCACGGGGTGCCTTGACGGGAAGGACCATCTATACCCACAAACGTCTGGCACGGGAAAACCGAACACGTGCTCAGAGTCCGCGCAGCGCAGCGGCGAACCCACGGGCCGTCGCGGGGCGGTCCGGTCGGCCGGCCGTCAGGACGGAAACGGCGAACGCAAGCAACTTCGCGGACCTCGGGGAACTTGCCCGTCCCGTCTCTGTCACCTCAACCGCCGCCGGGCTGATCGCTTGCCGTCGGATGCAGGCGGCCACCTCACCGGCGCCGTCACCGACGAACGGGCGCCGCCCGGCGGCCATCTCGTACAGCACCACGCACAGCGACCAGACATCGTCGGCTGCGCCCGTCCGCTCGCCGCGCAACACTTCGGGCGACGAGTACGACAAGGTGCCGCCCGCCGGCTGATCATGATCGTTCGTCAAGCGCGCCAGGCCGAAATCGAGCAGCTTCGGGGTGCCGTCGGACGCGAAGCCGATGTTGCTCGGCTTGACGTCGCCGTGCACGTAGCCGGCCTCGTGCAACGCGGTGAGAGCCTCGGACAACGCCAGGACCACCCCGACCGCCTCCGCACCGGGCAGCGGTCCGCGATCGAGGCGGGCCGCGAGCGTGCCGCCGCGCAGGAACTCGACGACCAGCAGCGGCCGGCCACACCACGTTTCGAGACCGTGAATCTGTGCGATTGCCGGGTGCGCCACCGCGGCCATGGCCCGTGCCTCTTGCATCAGCCGTACCAGTCCCGGCCCGTCGCCGACGGGCAGTGTCTTGACCGCGACGTGGCGCTGAAGGCCGAGGTCTCGCGCGAGGTAGACGGCGCCCATTCCGCCGCTGCCGAGGCGCCGCTCCAGGAGAAACTTGCCCGCAAGCATCCCCGGAACCGCCGCCGCGGTGAAGTCCACGCCGCAACCGCACGGTCTCGTCGAGCCCGCCGACGCCACGATTCCGCACGCCGGACACTCGCGGGCGGGCGGCGCCGGTCGACCATCCGCCAGACGCAGGCGCGTGAGGGCGAGTCCCACCGTCGCGGCCAACGCCTGCAGGAAGTCCGGATCCACGGAGCTCAACCGCCCATCATCGAACCGCCGGCCAATCGCCACGAAGCCGAGGAGCTCCGTGCCCGGACCGAAGACCGGCACGATCGCCGTCGCCGCAGCCGCGACGACCCACTCCGCGTCACGGCCCGGCAGCAACGAGAATACCGACGCCCTGCCCTCCGGTTCGACCCAGATCGGTTCGCGGGTCGACTCCAACGCGTGTGCGATCGCCGATGTGCGAACCAGCGGCGCCACATCGGCGGTCGGGGCCGTGAAGTGATGCGCGGACGCGTCGGCGGCGGCGTCCGCGATCAGCAGAGTTCCAGGCGCGCCGCAGCCGCGCCGTACCGACGCGGTCAGCACCTCGCCGATCCGGGCGACAGACGTCGCCTGCACCAGCTCGGATCCGGCGGCAACCAGCAGACGCCGGTGATCCGCGGTCTCGGGGTAGACCCAGGCATCCAGTCGTAGAAGCAGGCGCTTGCGGCAGCCCGCCGCCAACGCCGCGACTCCGACCGCCGCCACGAGCAACCGACCGAACGAGGTGCCCATGACGTCGGCGACCGTGCGATCCGGCTGACTCGCGAGCAGCCAAACCAATGCTCCCATCGGCGCGGCGATCAGCGCCGCGAGCAAGCGGCGCGTGAGCAGACGCCGGTACGAGGCCCGCACCACCGTGCGTACATCCAGAGCATGCTCGCCAAGGACGGCGTACGTCATCGAGCATGGCGTCGAGAGGAGGAACGTGAACACGACGACGGAAATCGCGTGCAGGTGTTCTTCCCCGAACCGGCGCGCTGCCGGCCAGAGCAGTTCGATGGTTATGTCGAGAAGAATCGGCGCGAGCCCGACCACGATTCCGCCGATCAGCAGTGCGACCCGCCTCGACTCCCGGGCCGTTGCATCGCGCGCACGCAATGCGATGGCGGAGACCGCTGCCAGCGTGAGGACCGACAGGATCAGCCAATAGACGTCGCCGTCTCGGTGCAGGAACGGTAGCCGTCCCTCCGGGAGGAAGAGCAGGTGCGCGATCCAGAGCCCGCCGCCGACCCAGGCGCAGAGGGGCACCATTCGCCGCGCCAGATCGTCGATCCAAGTGCGTCGATGGACCCGCGGAAACTCCCTGGCGAACGCCCACATGAGCGCCGGCTGAAAGACCTCGGGGAGAATCCATGGGTCAACGGGGGTGGCAGTTGGCGCAACCAGCGGCCATGAGAACGAGGATGAGAACGACGAGGCGCCCAGCGCGAACACGACGCCCAGCAGGCGCGCCCGATGGTCGCGGCGACCACCGATGAGCAGGAGCGCCGCGCAGGCCGACAGGGAAACGAGCGCCAGCATTCGCGGCTCGGCGAACTGCAGCCCCCATCGCTGCTCCCACGACCAGGTGATTCTCACCAACCCGGCCGCGACCTGCACCGCCGCTACGACGACGAGGGCACCAAGTGCGATACGCACGAAAGGCGTTCCGGGTGGATCGCTGGAGCGAGCGGTGTCGGGACCGCTTGGCGTCCCGGCGCCGACGGACGCGACCATCTCCGACAGCGCGCGCAGGTTGTCGAGTGATTGCCGTTGATCGCGCGGCGCCGCGCCGCGCGCCCGATCCCAATCGACCTGCTGCCTGGACGCGACGGCGTCCGCCACGTCCAGCAGGACGCCGTCGCCGGCCATCACCCACTCCTCGCGTCGTCGTCGCCCATTGCCGCCGCCAGCCGCACCAGCGCCCGCTTGAGCGCCATCCGCGCTCCGTCGGGGCCGGCCCTGCCGTCGACGGCGGCGAGCTGCCCGAAGGAGTAGCCCAGTTCCAGCCGCCCGACGATCAGCCGCTGGTCACGCCGCGGCAGGTGCTTCAGGGCCGACCGATAGCGATCCCACGCCTCTGCGTGGATGGCCGTCTCCAGCGGAGAACGCTCGTTGCCGGCGAGTGGCTGCCCTTCATCCAGAACATCCATGGCGGGACGCCGCGCAACCTGGCGCATCTCGTCGCGGATCCGGTTCTCGACCGCGTTTCGCAGATACGCCCGGAGGGCGCCGTCCCCCCGCGGCTCGAAGCTGCCGAGCCGAGTGACTGTACGGCGCAACGCATCCTGGACCACGTCGCTCGTATCGACGACGCCGCGCGTCCAGCGCGGCAGACGTCCCCGCGCCCAGCGCCGAAGCCAGGGCAGATACCGCGCGAACAACGCTTCGCGCGCCAATGGGTCGCCCCGGATCGCGCGGTCGAGGAGACGCACCGACGACGTATCGTCTGGCGGGCCTGGGGTTCCGGACTCCGTGGACGGCGGCGGTGATGACACGGCAGGCATCGAGAATTGACCGGAAATATCGGAAACCAAGCAGGAATTGTAGCCAACTTGTCACGCGTGTCAGTACGGTCTCCACCTTCGCTCCCTGTATCCTTTGGCAGCGACAGTCGCACCCGAGTCCGATGCTCCACATCTCCAACCTCCACAAGGCGTTCGGCGACCGGGTGCTGTTCGACAAGGTCTCGTGGCAGCTCCAGCCCGGCCAGCGGGTCGGCCTGTGCGGCCCGAACGGCGCCGGCAAGACGACGCTGCTCAAGATGCTGTCCGGCGAGGTCGAAGCCGACGCCGGCGAGATCGCCCGGCCGAACGGCCTGACCGTCGGCTACCTGCCGCAGGACGGGCTGACCCATGCCGGCCGGACGCTCTATGACGAGACGAGCCGTGCCTTCGAGCCGCTGCTCGCGCTGCAGGCGGAGCTGCGCGACCTGGAGATCCGACTCGGCGACACGAGCCGCTCGGCGACGGAGCACGACGCCGCACTCACCCGCTACAGCGAGGTCCAGACCGCCTTCCAGGACCGGGACGGCTACGGCATCGAGGCGAAGGTGGACGCCGTGCTGCGCGGTCTCGGCTTCGAAGGAACCGATTTCGAGAAGCCCACCGAGACGTTTTCCGGCGGCTGGCAGATGCGCATCGCGCTGGCCAAGCTGCTGTTGCGCCGCCCCCGCCTGCTGCTGCTCGACGAGCCGACCAACCACCTCGATCTCGAGGCGCGCAACTGGCTCGAGGAGTTCCTGGTCGACTACCCCGACGCCGTGGTGCTGGTCTCGCACGACCGCTATTTCCTCGACAGCGTGGTGACCGAGATCGCCGAGGTCGGCCTGCGCACGCTGACCGAGTTCCGCGGCACCTACAGCGCCTACCTGACCGAGCGGGAGGCCCGCATCGCCCGCCTGCGCGAGGCGAAGAAGCGACAGGACGAGGAGGTCGCCCGGATGCGGCTGTTCATCGACCGCTTCCGCTACAAGGCGACCAAGGCCAAGCAGGTCCAGAGCCGCGTCAAGATGCTCGAGAAGATCACCCCGATCGAGGTGCCGGCGGCGCGCAAGCGCGTGCACTTCAAGTTCCCGGCCAGCGCGAAGAGCGGCAGGACGGTTGTTGAATTGCGTGACGTCGCGAAGGCGTACGGCGACGTGCGGGTGTTCGAGCGCGCCGGCGTCCACATCGAGCGCGGCGACCGCGTGGCGCTGGTCGGCCCGAACGGCGCCGGCAAGTCGACCCTCATGCGCATGCTGTCCGGCGTGGAGGCGCCCGACCGCGGCGAGCGGATCGAGGGCTACCGCGTCATCACGCAGTACTTCGCCCAGGACGAAGCAACGCGCCTGGACGGGTCGCTCACCGTCTACGAGACGCTGGCATCGGGCTCGCCGGTCGACATGGTGCCCGCGATCCGCAACATCCTGGGCGGCTTCCTGTTCACCGAGGATGACGTCTACAAGCGGGTCAAGGTGCTCTCGGGCGGCGAGCGCACGCGGCTGGCGGTGGCGCGGATGCTGCTGCGCCCCTCGAACACGCTGATCCTGGACGAGCCGACCAACCACCTCGACATCGACTCGACCGACGTGCTGCTCGACGCGCTGACCGACTACGGCGGCACGCTGATCTTCGTCTCGCACGACCGCTACTTCGTCGACCGGCTGGCGACGAAGATCATCGACATCGGGCATGGCGAGGCGGCGCTGTACCCGGGCAACTACGAGGAGTTCCGCTGGAGCCGGGAGCAGGCGTCGGATGGCCGGACGCCGCCCCCGCGAACGCCCGGCGGCGGCGCGACCGGCAGCGAGGGCGTGCGTTCGGCAGGCGGCGCAGGCCGGCCGAGCCGCGCTGCGGCGGAACGGCGCAGCCGACCCGGACAGGACCCCGGCGCGACGGCGACGTCGAAGCAATCGCCGGGGCGGGCCCGGGCCGCGGGCTCGACCCACCCGGACGGCCACGCAGCCGGGAAACGGGCAAGGGCGCCCCGGCTGGACCGCTCCGGACCGGCGCCGGCCTCCGAAACGGCGGCGCCGCCGAGGACGCCGCCCCCGCGCGGCGCCGCCGAGCACAAGCGGCGGCAGGTGGAGGCGCGCCGGCAACAGCGCAAGCTGGACGGGCTGCGCAGGCGCATCGCCGACCTGGAGAGGCGCATCGCGGAGCGGGAAGAGGCGGTTCGCAAGCTGGAAGCGGAGATGGCGGCCCCCGGCTTCTTCACGGACCAGGCCTCGGCCGACGAGGCGGTCAAGCGTCATCAGAAGCTGATGTGGGAGGTCGGCGACCTGATGAACCAGTGGGAGGCGCTGGAGCAGGAGGCCGCCGAGCAGACCGCCGCATCCTGATCCTTCAGCCCCGAGAACGAGCACCCCTCGCCGGGTCGCCTGGATTGCAGCCAACCGCGTTCCGGCCGCATACTTGAAAGCGTCGGGCACTGAGAGGTATCGGTGCGACCCGGGCCTCGGATCGACTCGGTCGAACGGGAATCACAGATGCCCCCCGCCATGCTCGACCACGCACGACGCGCCGCGGCGCAGGGGCGCCCCAAGCCGCAACGCCGGGTTGTCGTGCGCAAGAAGAATCGCATCTGTTTCGTCGGCCGGGTCAATGCTCTCGCCCATAGCCAATTCATGTCCTGCGTTCGCCAGTGCCAGAAGCGCGGGTACGACGCAGTCGTGCTGGATTTCTCGACCTGCGAGTCGGCGTTCCCCATAGGCATGATCCCGCTTATCACGAGCGCGGACACCTTGCGACGCGAGAAGGTCGACGTGTCCGTAGAGCTTCCCGACAAGGAAGATCTCGCCCGCCTGTTCGTCAACACGAACTGGGCTCACTACCTGGAACCTGCGCGTTTTTCCAAGAGCGATGCGGTCCATGATCGGCATCTCGCCACCCAGCGTTTCAGGGACTTCGACCAGCAGCAGAAGCTGGTAAACGACTTCATGGACGTCGTGATGCGCAACATGACGCTGGAACGCGACGTCATCGCCGGCCTCGAATGGTCGATCAACGAAATCACGGACAACGTGCTCAACCATGCCGAGTGCGCAGAGGGTGGCGTCGTTCAGGTCAGCACGTTCACGGATGCCCGCAAGATAGCTTTCGGAGTCGCCGATTCGGGACGCGGCATCCTGTCGTCCCTCCGCGAAGGACATCCCGAATTGCGAACGGATGCGCAAGCCATCGGTGAGGCGATGAAGGTCGGCATCACACGAGACCCTGACGCCGGACAGGGCAACGGTATCGCGGGCGCTTTGAGAATCGCAGCGATGTCGGAGGGTTCGTTCGAGATCACGTCGGGACGGGCCCAGATCGTCATGCGGGCGGACCGGACCGGCGATCAACCGCCCCCCCAGGCAGAAGCGAAGATCTACAGGCGCAAGGAAGCCCAGCGGTTTCAGGGCACCGTTGTGTACGCGGAACTTGGGCTCGACGCACAGTTCCATCTTTCCGAAGCGCTCGGCTTCTCGGGTGAACCGCATCAACCGACCGACGTGATCGAACTGCGCTACGAGACCGAGAGCGGCGATGCCGTCGTCTTGAGACTGCGTGAAGAGTCAACAGGCTTCGGCTCCCGACCGGCAGGTCGACAACTGCGTACCAAGTGCCTGAATCTCCTGAATGCCGAACCCGACAAGCCCTTGGTGCTCGACTGGACGGCAGTGCCGCTCGTGTCGAGCAGCTTTGCCGACGAGCTCGTCGGCAAGCTGTTCGCCTCACTCGGACCGCTGGCGTTCTCGGCACGGGTCCGGAACGTCGGCATGGAAGCCATGGTCCGCGGCCTCGTCGACAAGGCGATTATGCAACGCGTGGCCCAGGTAGCCAACGGGACACGTAGCGATACCGACACGACGTGACACTCCGGGGCAGGCGCTTCCGGGGTCCTGGTCCGATTCGATCTCGTCACGCCCGCGGGTGCGTCCTGCGGTAGATCTCGGTGATCTGTGCGGCGCTGACATGGGTGTAGCGCTGCGTCGTGGTGATCCGGGCGTGGCCGAGCAGCTCCTGGATGGCGCGCAGGTCGGCGCCGCGCTCCAGCAGGTGGGTCGCGAAGGAGTGGCGCAGGGCGTGCGGGCTGATGCCGCGCTTTGCGCCGACCTGCGTGACGCACCGCCGCACCATGCGCGCGACGCTGCGGCTCGACAGGCGCCCGCCGCGGTAGTTGACGAAGAGCGGGTCGCCCGTCCGTCGCAGCGGGCCGCGCGCCGGCGCTGCTCCGGGCTGCACGCGCCGCACGAGGCCGCGGCGCGCCGGCAGGTACTCGCGAATCGCGGCCGCCGCCGCCGGATTGAACGGCACGATGCGTTCCTTGCCCCCCTTGCCGAGGACGCGGACCATACGGGCGGACAAGTTCACGTCCTCCAGATCCAGCCCGACGAGCTCGCCGAGACGCAGGCCGGAGGCGTAGAAGAGCTCCAGGATCGCCCGGTCCCGAAGACCCAACGGGGTCGACGCATCCGGAACGGCGAGTAGGGCGCCCACCTCGTCAATGGCCATGTGGGCCGGCATGCGGCGCTCCACCTTCGGCGGCGAGAGGAGCGTGCCCGGATCGTCCTCCAGCAGGCCCTCGCGGCGCAGGTAGCGCGCGAAGGTGCGCACCGCGGCGAGCTTGCGTGCGGACGACGACGACGCCTGCCGCCGTTCGTAGGTGTCGGCCAGGTAATCGCGCACGAGCCGGTGGCCGAGATCGGCGACCCGCGGCTCGCGGCCGAGGTGCGCGGCCGCGAACTCGAAGAACTGCGACAGGTCGCTCCCGTAGGCGCGCACGGTATGCCGCGAGAGGTTGCGGTTCAGGCGCAGGTGGTCGAGAAACGGTCGAAGCTGCTCGCGCATCGACCCTGGTATCGGCCGCGCGACCGCGGGCCGTCAGGGTGCGGCCGTGACGGGTTCGACCGCACGCCACGCGGCCAGGTCGGCGAGCGCGCGTTCGGCCACCGCCCGGCGCCGCGCCTGCCGCCCGCGGGGCGCGCCCGCGACCACCGGGATCAGTCCGAAGGCGATGTTGGTCGGCTGATAGTGGCTCGGGTCGGCATGCGAGACGTAGTGGGCCAGCGCGCCCAGCGCGGTCGTGCGCGGCGGCGCCCGCGGCTCCTCGCCGCGCGCGAGCGCGGCCGCGTTCAGCCCGGCGACGAGCCCGGAAGCGGCCGACTCCACGTAGCCCTCGACGCCGGAGACCTGGCCGGCGATGAACAGGCCGGGGCGGGCCCGGGTCTGCCAGGTCGGCGCCAGCACGGAGGGCGCGTTGATGTAGGTGTTGCGGTGGATCATCCCGAGCCGGACGAACTCGGCCTGCTCGAGACCGGGAATCATCCGCAGCACCCGGCGCTGCTCCGGCCACTTCAGTTGCGTCTGGAAGCCGACCAGGCTGAAGTGGTCCGCCGCGAGATTGTCCTGCCGGAGCTGAACCACCGCGTAGGGCTGGCGTCCGGTGGCCGGATCGGTGAGCCCGACCGGCTTCATCGGACCGAAACGCAGGGTGTCGACGCCGCGGTGGGCCATCACCTCGATCGGCAGGCAGCCCTCGAAGAACGGCGTGCGGTCGAAATCGTGCAGCTCGGCCAGCTCCGCGGTCGTCAGCGCGGCGTGGAACCGGTGATACTCCGCCGCGGTCATGGGGCAGTTCAGGTAGTCGCCGTCCTCCTCGCCCCCGGCGCCGCACGTGCGGCCGACCGCAACGTCCTTGTGGCGCTCCCGCCGGCCGCGGCGCGAGGCCCGGAAGACCCGGGCGCGATCTATCGAGTCGGCCAGCACGATGGGGCTGATCGCGTCGAAGAAGTAGAGCTGCTCGCGACCGACCAGGGCGGTGAGCCCGGCCGCCAGGTCCGGCGAGGTCAGCGGGCCCGTCGCCACGACGACCGGCGCGCGCGCCGACGCCTCCGGGATCCGCCGCACCTCCTCGCGATGGATCGTGATCAGCGGCTCCGCCTCGAGCGCCGCGGTGACGCCTGCGGCGAACCGCTCGCGGTCGACGGCCAGCGCGCCCCCGGCCGGCACGCGGGTCTCGTCGCCCACCCGCATCACCAGCGAGCCGAGCCGCCGCATCTCCTCCTTGAGCAGCCCGACCGCGTTCTCCAGGGCGTCGCCGCGGAACGAGTTGCTGCAGACCAGCTCGGCCAGCCGGTCCGTCCGGTGGACCGCGGTCGAGCGGACCGGACGCATCTCGTGCAGCGACACGGGGACGCCCCGGCGCGCGGCCTGCCAAGCCGCCTCGCTGCCCGCCAGGCCGCCGCCGACGATCCGGATCATGGGAACCTCGGGGCGCTCTCGCTCAGGCCACTTCCCGGCGGCCGCGGCCGCGCGCCGCCGCCTTGGCGGTCTTTCTCGCGGACTGCCGCGCCGCCGACGGTTCCGGCTCGACCCAGCGCCCGTCGCGATAGACGGCGCGCCAGCGGGTCGCCTTGCCGTTCTCTTCCGACGTCACGTACTGCTCGCCCGCCTTGCGGGAGAAGCGGACGACGGCCGGACGGCCCTCGGGATCGGTCTCCGGAGCCTCCAGCAGGTACCGGTGCTTCGGATCCAGCTCCGCCGCGTGGGGCTTGAGCTCCGACACCGCGGGCGCGCGCGTCTCCCGGTAACGGGGAAACCCGCTGGCGGCCAGGAACAGCCCGGCGGCGCCGTCGCGCAGCACGTAGTGATCGTCCACGGTTCGGCAGCGGAGCTCCGGCATCGGCACCGGATCGGCCTTCGGCGGCGCGGGTTCCCCATTGCGCAGCACCTTGCGCGTGTTCTTGCACTCGGCGTTGGTGCAGCCGAAGAACTTTCCGAAACGCCCCGAGCGAAGCTGCATCTCGCCGTCGCACCGATCGCATTCGATGGTCCGTTCCGCGAGCGCGGCGGAGCGGAAGGCGCCCTCCTCGATCTCGTAACCGGCGCACTGCGGGTTCTTGCCGCAGACATGGAGCTTCCGCCGCGCGTCGACGAGGTAGCTGTCCATCGCGGTGCCGCAGAGAGGACAGCGGCGCTTGGCCCGCAACGCCCGGCTCTCTCCCTCGTCGTCCCGGTCCGCATCGGCGGCCTCGTCCGCAGGAGTGAGATCGACGGTCTGCGTGCAACGCTCCTTCGGCGGCAGCGAGTACCCCGAGCAGCCGAGAAAGACGCCGGTGCTGGCGGACCGGATCTGCATCGGGCGGTCGCATGTGGCGCAGGCAACCCGGGTTTCCGTCGGTGCGTTGGGGCGCATGCCGTCGGGCCGGGCGGCAGCCGCGAGCTTCCGTGAGAAGCCGCCGTAGAACGTGTCGAGCACGTTGAGCCATTGCCGGTCGCCCGAAGCGATCTGATCGAGGTCCTGCTCCATGCCGGCGGTGAACGAGTAGTCCAGCAGATCGGCGAAGCTCTCGACCAGGCGATCGGTCACGATCTCGCCGATCTTCTCCGCGTAGAAGCGCCGCTTGTTCAGCGTGACGTAGCCCCGATCCTGAATCGTGGAGATGATCGAGGCATAGGTCGACGGCCGTCCGATGCCGCGCTTCTCCAGCTCGCGGACGAGACTCGCTTCGCTGTACCGCGGCGGCGGCTTGGTGAAGTGCTGCGCCGATTCGAGCTTGGCGCACGCAAGCCCCTCACCCTGCTCGTAGCCCGGCACGTCCGCCAGGTCGCCCTTGCGCGACGCGGGCGGCAGCACGCGGGTGAATCCGTCGAACCGGAGCACGCGTCCCCGGACGCGCAGCTCGAAGTCCCCCGCCGCGACCGTCACGGTGGTGCTCATGTATTCCGCCGCGGTCATCTGGCAGGCGATGAACTGACGCCGAACCAGGTCGTAGAGACGGCGGGCGTCGGCATCCGCGACGGCCAGCGTCTCGGGCTGCGCGGCCACGTCCGTCGGCCGGATCGCCTCGTGCGCCTCCTGCGCGCCGGCCTTGCTGGCGTAGGCGTTGGGCGTCTTCGGCAGATAGCGCGCGCCGAACGCGGCCTCGATATGGGCCCGCACGCCGGCCACCGCCTCCCGCGAGAGGTTGGTGGAGTCGGTGCGCATGTAGGTGATGTGGCCGCCCTCGTACAGCCGCTGCGCCAGCGTCATCGTCTTGCGCACGCCGAAGCCGAGGCGGGTCGACGCCGCCTGCTGGAGCGTCGAGGTGATGAAGGGCGCGCCCGGCCGCGTCGTGGTCGGTCTGCTCTCCACCCGCGCGACCGTGAACGCTTCCCTGCGCAGGCGGGCCAGCGCATCGTCCGCCTCGTTCTTGTTGCGCGGCCGGAAGGCCTTGCCGTCGGACCTGACGACCTGGAAACGGCAGGGATCCTCGCCTCCGTCCCGCGTCAGGTCGGCGAAGACCTCCCAGTACTCCTCCGGCTCGAAGGCGCGGATCTCGCGCTCGCGCTCCACGACGAGCCGCACCGCCACCGACTGCACGCGGCCGGCGGACAGCCCGCGGGCCACCTTGGCCCAGAGCAGCGGCGACACCTCGAAGCCCACCACCCGGTCGAGGAACCGCCGCGCCTGCTGCGCGTTCACCCGGTTCTGGTCGATCTCGCCGGGATTCTCGAAGGCGTCCTGAATGGCCCGCCGCGTAATCTCGTTGAACACCACGCGCCGGAAACGCGCCGGGTCCCCCCCGATCACTTCCTTCAAGTGCCAGGCGATGGCTTCCCCCTCGCGGTCGAGGTCGGTGGCGAGAAAGACCTGTCCGGACGCCCCCGCCAGCTTCTTGAGCTCGCCGACGACCTTCTCCTTGCCGGGCACGACCTCGTAGGTCGCCCGCCAGCCCCGGTCCGGATCGACGCCCATGCGCTGTACGAGCTGCCGCCGCGCCCGCACCTGCGGGTCGGCGGCGCGCCCCCGCGTCCCCTTCCGACCGCCGGCGGCCTGCTTGCCGCGTCCGCCCGACTGCCTGCCCTTGCCGCCCGCGGGCAGGTCGCGGATATGGCCTACGCTCGACTTGACCAGGAAGTCATTGCCCAGGTAGCGATTGATGGTGCGGGCTTTTGCCGGCGACTCGACGATAACCAGGGATCGGGCCATGGTCCTCCTGTTGAGGTCGAGGCTCGAACCGCCGTCGACCGGGCATTACGTTAGCATCCCCAAGCGCGACCGAACGAATCGACCGGGTCCGGCACGGGCGACGAGTCCCGCGATTTCCAGCTCCGTCAGACGCAACAGAACCGTCGCACTGTCGAGGCCGCTCCACTCGATCAGGTCGTCGACAGCGCAGATCTCGCCGGGGTCCATGTGGCGCAACAGGGGATCCTCCGCCTCCCGCGCCGTCCGCTGCACACCGGCGGCGGCCGGGTCCGGCGTCCCGCCGGGCGCGCCGACACCGATAGCCTCGAGGACATCGCCCGCCGTTTCCACGATCGCGGCCCCGTCGCGGATCAGGGCATGCCCCCCGGCACTGCGCCCGCTGAGAACGTTGCCGGGCACGGCCATCACCTCCCGACCCTGCTCCGCCGCGCAGCGCGCGGTGATGAGCGAGCCGCTGCGGGCGCCGGCCTCGACGACCACCACGCCCCGCGCGAGTCCGCTGATCAGACGATTCCGCCGGGGAAAGTGATGGCGGAGCGGCGGCATGCCCGGCGGGAACTCGCTCAGCACCGCACCCGCACGCGCGATCGACGCCGCGAGCTCCGCGTGCTCGGCGGGATAGACGACATCGACTCCCGAGCCGAGGACGGCGATCGTGGCCCCTTCGCCGGCGAGCACCCCCCGGTGCGCCGCCGCATCCACGCCGCGCGCGCACCCGCTCACCACCACGATACCGCAGCCGCCCAGCTCGGACGCCAGTCGCTCCGCGACGGCGACGGCGTACGGCGAGGCGGCGCGCGAGCCGACGATCGCCACCGCGGGCCTGGCGAGCACGCCTGCGTGCCCTCTCAGCCAGACCACCGGGGGCGGGTCGTCCAGCGTCAGGAGCTGGCGGGGATAGCGGGAGTCGGACCAGCCGACCGGGTCGATACCGCCGTCGGCGGCGGCGTCCAGCAGCCGGCGGGCGCGCGCCCGGCAGCGACGGCCATCCTCGCGGAGGTGCGCCGGCAGGTCGCGAAAGCGGGCCGCCGCCCTTTGCGGGTCGACATCCCGCCGCTGGTCGTCGCCCCCGCCCGCAGGCGGCTCGAGCAGCGCGCGGCGCAATCGCCTCCGAACCAGGAACAGAGACAGCGCGACATCTTCGACGAGAGTTTCCCTTGCCGTCACCACGACATCCGGAAGCAAGAATCGAACCAGGCGGCAGCGAGATCGATGAGGACTTGCGCCGGGCGGCGCGACGTGGCTATATTCGGTATGAGAAGCATCTCTCATCGGAGCGACACGTTGCCGGGCAGAACCGCCATCATCCTGGTCGTTACGCTGGTCGCCTCGATCGCGCCGGCCACGGCCGCTCCCGACTCCCGCGACGACGCGGTGGCGCAGGTGGAGTTCGGAATCTCCGTCGCGCAGGCGGGATTGTGGGACGAGGCCGAGTACCGCTGGAAGCGGGCCACGGAGATCGATCCCGACTACGCGGCCGCCTGGAACAACCTCGGCATCGCGTACGAGCAGAAGGGGATGTTCGACGAGGCGCTCGAAGCCTACGAGACCGCTCTCGATCTCGAGCCGGACAACCTCAACATCCAGCAGAACTACGATCTTTTCAGGGAAATCCATGACCGCGTTCTTCAAGGCGACCGTTAGCGCACTCCTGCTGCTGGGCGGGGCGGCCTGCTCGAGCTACTACGAGGTGCCGATCGAGACCCCGTTGCAGCCGAAGCTGGACGTGGGACGCTTCCAGCGCATTCTCGTCGCCGGCTTCGTGGCGGGCGGCACCGAGGACGTCGACACCAACCTCGAGACCGCGCGGCTGCTGCGGAGCCAGCTTCGCGCGGAGTCCCGGCTCGAGGTCATCGACGCCGAGGTCCTGGACCTGCTGGACATCGCCGACAGGCAGAACGGGGACTACGGCGAGAACGGCAACGGCAACGGCGGCGACCCGGACGCCGCGAACGGCGACGGCGGGCTGGACACGAAGGAACGCGGCGACCTCAGCGAGGAGGATCTGGAAGCCTTCGAGCACATCTTCGCCAACGTGAGCTACTGGCGTCAGCTCGGCGAGGAGCACCAGAATCCGCTCATCGTCACCGGCACGGTCCACTTCACGCCGCACCAGCGGTCGGGCATGGTCACCCGCGAGCGCGAGATCTACGACGAGTTCGGCCGCCGCATGGTGAGACCGGTACGGGCGTACCGCGACCGCTCCGGCTTCGTGCTCAGCCCGACCTTCATCTTCATCGACGGCCGGAGCGGGATCACGCTCTATACCGAGCGCCACCGCGAGGAGGTGCTGTACGACATCTCCCACAACACGCCGGCGCTGTCCTCGTACTTCGAGTTGATGGACCGCCTGCTGCCGTCGTTCCTCGGGGCGCTCGCCGACCAGAGCGTGCGCGGCACGCGCATCATGCTCAAGTAGCGCGGTCCGGTCCCGGTGCGGCGTCCTGCATGGCTTTACAGCCGGCGGCGCCGGTATTACGATCGCACGTTTCCGGTACGGTGGGGGATTCACCCGCGGAGGTACGCGCGGGGACTCGGAAGGGGTCGAACGTGTTCGCGATTATCGAGAGCGGCGGCCGGCAGGTGCGCGTCGAGGAGAACGCGCTCGTGACCGTCGACCGTCTGCACAAGGAGGTCGGGGACGAGGTCGTTTTCGATCGCGTTCTGTTCGTAGCCGGCGACGGAGGCTTCGCGGCCGGCGCGCCGTACGTCCCCAGCGCCACGGTGACCGGGGTGGTGGACGCTCTGGACCGGGGACCGAAGATTCGGGTGTTCCGGAAGCGGCGGCGGAAGGCGTGGCGCCGGACCCTCGGGCACCGGACCGCGCTGACCCGGGTGCGCATAACCGGCATCAACGGCGTGTAGATTCAGAGGCAACCATGGCACACAAGAAGGGCCAGGGCAGCTCGCGCAACGGACGCGACAGTCAGGCGCAGCGTCTCGGCGTCAAGCGTTTCGACGGCAATCTCGTGCCGGGAGGCGCCATCCTCGTGCGCCAACGGGGACGGCGGTTCCGACCCGGCCTCAACGTCGGCCTCGGCAAGGACGATACGTTGTTCGCCACCGCGGCGGGACGGGTCCGCTTCGAGGATCACGGATCGAGGGGCCGCACCATCAGTGTCCTGCCGCTCGAGGGATAGGGCGGCAGGGGCGGCCCGCTGACCGTTCTTCCAACCATCAGCCAGCCCGTATGTTCGTCGACGAAGTCGACCTGCATGTGGCGGCCGGAGACGGCGGCAACGGGTGCGTCAGCTTCCGCCGCGAGAAGTTCGTGCCGCGGGGCGGACCCGACGGCGGCGACGGGGGTCGCGGCGGTTCCGTCTACCTGCGAGCCACCACGCACCTGAACACGCTGGTCAAATTCACCTACCATCCGCTCTGCCGCGCCAAGCGCGGCGGCCACGGCGAAGGCGCGAACCGCACCGGTCGCGCGGGCCGCGACCTGTACCTGGACGTGCCGGTCGGCACCGTGGTCTACGGGGCGGACCATGACGAAGGCCTCGAGAAGCTGGCCGACCTGGCCGAGAACGGGCAGTCCTGGCTGGCCGCGCGGGGCGGTGACGGCGGGCGCGGCAACCGGCGTTTCACCACGTCGACCAACCGCGCGCCGCGGCGCTTCGAACCGGGACACCCCGGCGAGACCCGTACCTTCCGGTTGCGACTCAAGCTGCTGGCCGACGTCGGCCTCGTCGGCTACCCCAACGCCGGCAAGTCGACGCTGATCGCCCGGGTGTCGGCGGCGCGCCCGAAGATCGCGGACTACCCGTTCACGACGCTGTCTCCCAACCTGGGCGTCGTCCGCCTCGACGACGAGCGCAGCTTCGTGCTCGCGGACGTGCCGGGGCTCATCGCCGGCGCCCACGAGGGGCACGGCCTGGGCCATCGCTTCCTGAGTCACCTGGAGCGCACGAAGGTCCTGGTCCACGTGGTCGACGTGTCGTCGGCCAGCGGGCGCAACCCGGTGAGCGACTTCGACACGATCTGCGCCGAGCTGGCCCGTTTTCGAGGGGCTGACGGACTGCCGGCCGGCGCCGTCGCCGGGCTGTCGGGCAAGCCGCAGATCGCCGCCGCCAACAAGATGGACGCCGTCGACGAGCCCGAGCGCCTCGAGGGCCTGCGGCGGCACCTCGCGGCGCGCTCGGTGCCTCTCTACACCGTCTCGGCGGTGACCGGACACGGACTGCCGGCTCTCCTCGAGGCCATGTGGGCGGCGGTGCGAGAGCGCTCGGCCGATGAACCCGGTCGACCGCCGCAGGAGACGGCGTGACGAGCGGCGGGTCCCGCATCGGCTTGCTCGGCGGCACGTTCGACCCGGTGCACTACGGCCATCTCGACGCCGCGGACGCCGCGCGGCGGTCCCTCGCGCTCGCCGAGGTGGTGCTGGTGCCTTCACGCGTGCCGCCGCACAAGGCCTCGCCGACCCGCACCTCGGGATACCACCGCTTCGCGATGGCGGCGCTCGCGGCGGCCGAGCACCCGGGTCTGCGCGTCAGCGACCTGGAGCTGCGGTCGACCGAGCCGTCGTACACGTCGCTGACGCTGCAGCAGCTCGCACGGGTCGGGTACGCGCCCTCGCAACTCTTCTTCATCCTCGGCAGCGACGCGTTCGCAGAAATCGCACACTGGCACGACTTCCCGGGGATACTGGGTCGCAGCCACTTCGCCGTCGTCGCGCGAGCCGGAAGGCCCCTGGCGGATCTGCGCGGCCGGCTGCCGGCGCTGGCCGCTCGGATGCGGCGTCCCGCGGCCCGCTCCGACGCCGGAGCCGAAGCCGGCTCCACGTCGATCTGGCTCGTCGATGCGGAGACCCGCGACGTGTCGTCCTCGACCATCCGGCGCCGCCTGGCTGCCTCGGAGCCGACCGGCGACCTGCTGCCGGACGTCGTCGCCGCCTACATCTCCCGGCATCGACTCTACGACGCCACCCCGCGTGGCCGGTTGTTTGCATGACTACCAACGTGCTCGATCTCCCGGAGCCTCTCCCGCAGATCATCGACGCGATGGAGGACAAGAAGGCGCTCGACGTCGTCGTGCTGGATCTGCGCCGCAGCGGCGCCTTCACCGACTACTTCGTGGTCTGCTCCGGGCGCAGCACGCGGCAGGTACAGGCCATTGCCGATGCGGTCGGCCAGCGGCTGCGCGCGGTCGATGCGCGGCCGACCCACGTGGAGGGGTACGACCACGCCGAGTGGGTGCTGATGGACTGCTTCGACGTGATCGTCCACATCTTCACGCGGGACACGCGGGAGATCTACGACCTGGAACGCCTGTGGGGCAGCGCGACCCGTATCGAGATCCCGGTCCCGGGCGAAGGTCGGCCGGCCGGCGACGAATAGTCATTCGCCACGAAGCCAGGTGAGGAATGCGCGCGCTCGACGCGATCCTGGCGGTCGTCTGGGCGCCGCGTTGCGCGGCGTGCGACGATCCGCTCGACGCCCCGACCCGGGGAGTCGTCTGCGCGGCCTGCTGGCGCCGGCTTCCCGCCATCGCGGCGCCGGTCTGCGACCGTTGCGGCGTGCCGGTGGCAACGGGGGACACCCGGGCGGACGCGCGGTGCGCCGAATGCCGGAGAACCGGCGGTCCGCCGACCGAGCGCCGGGCCGTCGGGGTGCACGCGGGCACGCTGCGGGCCATCGTCCACGCGTTCAAGTACGACGGGCGGCGATCGCTCGCACGGCCCCTCGCGCAACGCATGCGGGAAGCCGGCGGCGACTGGCTGCGCGGCGCGGACATCGCGGTGCCGGTGCCGCTGCACGCCTTCAGACAGTGGCGGCGGGGATTCAATCAGGCGGCCGATCTCGCGGCGCACCTCGGCATACCGGTCGTCCAGGCGCTGCGGCGCACGCGCCACACCGGCCGGCAGGTCGAGCTGTCGCGTGCCGCACGGCTGGAGGCGCTCGGAGGCGCGTTCGCCCTCGCGCGCCGCGGCAGCCGGCGCACGGCCGCCGCGGCGATCCGCGGACGCTCCGTCGTGCTCGTCGACGACGTGATCACGACCGGTGCGACGGTGGACGCCTGCGCCGCGGTGCTCCGCGATGCGGGGGCGCGGCAGGTGCGGGCGCTCAGCGCAGCTCTGGCAGTCGCGGCTCGATCGCAGCCGCCATTTCCGCGGCCACGACATCCGGCGCCTGTTCGGCGTCGATGCGCACCCAGTCCGGCCGGGCGGCCTGACGCAGGTAGCTCTGCCGAACCCGCGTGAGCAACGCGAGGTCGCGTTCGTACTGATCGCGGCCGGTCTGCTTGCGGGCCGCGGTCGCGTCCGGCGCGGCATCGAGCAGGATGGTCAGCTCCGGCTGCGGAAGAGCCCCCTGGATGGAGGCCAGCCAGTCGGGATCGAGCCCTTGCCCTTCACCGTAGGCAATCCCGGACGCGATGTACCGGTCGAACAGCACGATCAGGCCGGCGGCGTGCCAGCGCTCGATGTCCGCCTTGCGCTCGAAGCGGTTCGCGACGTACAGCAACTGCATCGCTTCCGGACCGTAGTCCCGCTCGCCCTGCAGCGCCCTGGCGATCTCCTCGCCCAGGAAGCTGTCGTAGTCCGGGAAAGAGACGACCCGCGACTTGTACCCGGAGGCGCGGAGTCGATCCCGCAGGTGCTGCGCCTGTGTCGTCTTGCCGGTCTGGTCCAGCCCTTCAACCGCCACCAGCATCGTATTCGCCTCGCTCCCTCGGCGGCTCCGGTCCGCCTTGCACGGTCACGACTCGCAGGCCAGCAGGTCTTCCACCGTCTGGCGACGGCGGATCATCCGCCAGGCGCCGCCCTCCACCAGGGCCTCGGCCGGCAGGGCGCGGCGGTTGTAGTTGGATGCCATCGCCGACCCGTAGGCCCCCGCGTCGCGCACCAGGACCAGATCGCCGACCTCCGGCAGCGGCATCGACTGCCCGAGCCGGATCACGTCGGTCGTCTCGCAGATCGGCCCGACCACGTCGCACGTGACATCCGGCCCGGCGCGCTCGGTCAGCCGCTCCAGACGGTGCTCGGCGCCGTAGAGAGCCGGCCGCAGAAGCTCGCTCATGCCGGCATCGAGCACCACGAAGTAGCGTCCGGCGCGCCGGGGCTTCACGTCCACCACGGTTGCCACGAGCGCACCCGCCGGCCCGACGATCCAGCGGCCCGGCTCGACGAGCAGCGTCAGTCCCGTCGGCGCCACCGCCTCCACGAGCGTCCCGGCGTACTCCGCGACATCGAGCGCCGGACTCCCATCGTACGAGATCCCGAGCCCGCCGCCGAGATCGACGTGCTCGAGCGCGACGCCCGCGTCACGCAGATCCTGCGCGAAGCGCGCCATCGTCGAGGCGGTCCTCGCCACCGCGTCCAGGGTCGTCAACTGCGATCCCACGTGCGCATGCACGCCGACGAGGACGAGTCCGGGACGGCCCGCCGCATCGCGGCACACGGCGCCCGCGTCCTCGATCGGCACCCCGAACTTGTGCTCCGGACCGCCGGTCACGATGCCGGGATGGCTGTCGGCCTCGATGCCGGGATTGATCCGCACGGCCACCCGCGCCCGCACGCCGCGCGCGGTCGCGATTCGATCGATGCGGTCCACCTCGCCGGCCGATTCGGCGTTGATCGCGCCGACGCCGATGCACACCGCCTCCTCGAGCTCGGCCGCGGTCTTGCCCACGCCGGTGAAGACGATGTCCCGGGGATCCACGCCGGCCCGTCGCGCCACCGCCATCTCGCCGCCCGAGTTGGCGTCCACGGCGCTGCCCGCCGAGTGCAGCAGGCGCACGATGCCGAGCGTCGAGTTCGCCTTCAGCGCGTAGTGCACGCGATGGGGATACGCGCCGAGCGCGGCGTCCAGCGCGCGGTAGCGGTCGACGATGAGGGCCGCGCTGTAGACGTACAGGGGCGTCCCCTCGGCAGCCGCCAGGGCCGCCGGACTCACCCCGTCGCAGGTCACCGGGTGCGGTGAGAACGTGAATCCGGGCATGGGGAATCGTGACGACGCACGGCGCGGCGCATTGTACGCGGGGCCGGCGGCCCTGTCGAACCGGGCGGTCCGGAACGGCGGCGATTTGACCCGCCACGCGTGCCCGCGCGAAACTTACGGCTTGTGCCCACCGATCCGCTGGCCGGGCCGGCCGACTCCACCGACACCCTCATCGAGGCCTGTCTGCGGGGAGACCAGTCGGCGTGGGACGCCATCGTCCGCCGCTACCGCCGGAAGGTGTTCAACGTCGCGTACACGTTCGTGGGTCGCCACGACGAGGCCGAGGATCTGACGCAGGACATCTTTCTGAAGGTCTTCAAGGCGCTCGGCACGTTCGACCGCCGGGCCAACTTCACCACGTGGATCATCAGCGTCAGCCGCAACCTCTGCATCGATCACTACAGGCGCGTGCGAAAGGAACGCGAGGTCGTCGATCACCGCGTGGACGCGAGCGAGCTGACACCGGTGTCCGGAGGTCTCGACGCGTTCGCACGACTCGATCGCTTCGACCGGCGGGCGTTGCTGCGCGAGGCCCTCGCGGCGCTGCCGGAAACGCTCCGGGAAGCGGTCGCTTTGCGCGATCTGCAGGAACTGTCCTATCAGGAAATCGCCAGGCAACTCGGTCTTCCGGACGGCACGGTGAAGTCGCGAATCAACCGGGGACGCCACGAGCTGGCGCGCCAGGTGCTGCGGATCGAGAAGGCGCAGCGCGCGGACAACAGCCGGCGTGCGGGAGCAGCGGCGGCCACCCCATGAGCGGAGCAACGGGAATGAACTTGTCAAGCGAACGCGTCGGCAGAGCGGTTCTCGTCCGGGTGGGCGAGGCCAAACTGACGTACCAGATCCTCTCCAAGTTCGCGGACGCGGTGACGAAGCTGTTCGCGGCCGGCGAGAAACGCGTGATCATCGATCTGTCGCGGGTCGTGTACGTCGACAGCGCGACGATCGGCTGCCTGATGGACCTGTACCGCCAGGCCGACAAGCTCGGCGGCGCGATCAAGCTGGCAGGCGTGCAGAAGCGTGTCGAAACGATGCTGACCATGACGGGCGCGCACAATTTCATCGAGCTGCACGCGGACGAGGCCGGCGCCGCCAGCAGCTTTGGGGAATGAACATGCGCACGATCAAGACGACCTCAGGCACCGAAATCGGTCTGGACGGCGACCTGCTGGGGGTGCTCGAAACGCTGTATCGCGAACTCCATTCCCGTCACGGGCTCGACTACAGCTTCGAGGACACCATGCGCGAGATCCGGCACCTCATCGGCCAGATGGCGGAGACGGACCGCGAGACCTACCTGCTCGAGAGCCTCTTCCTGAACTCGGTGACCTACGAGAACGAGAAGCTGGGCGCCTACGTCCGTAAGCTCACGTCGGATACGGGGCCGCCGGTCGCGCACACGGCCGACCGTCCCTGACCGACCGCGGCCGCCAGTCCGGCACTCCGAATCGGAAGGACAGTCAGCGCGCCGGGACGGCGCCGGGACTGACCGCGGGGACGGGCTCCTCGGATGGCCCGGGCTGGAATTCGACGAGGCGCCACGCGTCGGTCTCTTCCAGTATCTTCCGGGCGAAACCGGCGTGGAGCGCGTGTCCGCCCCTGTGGGCGACCACGTGCCCGATGATCGGGTAACCGACGAGCGCCAGATCGCCGATCACGTCGAGAATCTTGTGGCGGACGAACTCGTCGTCGAAGCGCAGCGTGTTGTTCAGGAAGCCGGTCTCGCCGAGCACGATGGCGTTGTCGAGCGAGCCGCCGAGCGCGAGCCCCTTCTTGCGCAACTGCTCGACCTCCTTCAGGAAGCCGAACGTGCGCGCGGGCGCGATCTCCTCCTGGAACGTCTCCTCCGTCACGTGCTGGGTCCGCGACTGGTGCCGCAGCAGCGGATGATCGAAGCTGATGCTGTAGGTGACCTTGAAGTGATCGGAGGCGTAGACGGCAATCCGCTTGTTGCCGTTGGAGAGCGCGATGGGGCGGACGACCTTCAGGAATCGCCGGGCCGCCTTGAGCTTGCGCACGCCGGCCTCGTGCACGAGGTAGACGAAGGATGCGGCGCTGCCGTCCATGATCGGCACTTCCGCCTGATCCAGCTCGACGCTCACGTTGTCGATCCCGAGACCGACCAGCGCCGCCAGCAGATGCTCCACCGTGCCGACCGACGCCGCGTCCTGCGCCAGACCGGTGGCGTAGCTGATGCCCGCTATCCGGTCCGCCACCGCGGGTACTTCCAGACCGTCGAGGTCGAGACGTTTGAAGCGGATACCGTGATCGGGTGGGGCGGGCTTGAGTCGAAGGGTCACCTTCCGCCCCGAGTGGAGCCCGATACCGGTGCACGAAACCGACCGCCTAAGAGTCCGCTGGGTCGTCATTCCGAGCGACTGTGAGCCTCCCGCAACGCCTCGGTTCGGTCGTGCCTGGCCAGCCACTCGAAGCTGGCGACCCCGGCAGTGCCCGGCCGACCGATTGTCATCGGTCGACTCACAGATGGGCTCTTATACCACACACGACCACCGCCGGCTAGCATCTTCTGGGACTATCGGGTGCCGCTGCCGTCAACTTTAGCGGAAGTCGACCACCGGATACCAGTCGCGCCCTTCCCGCCTCCCGGATCCGGTCTCCACGCTCGAAGGGAGGACGACGGGCGGCCGGATCAGCGTCCGAGCAGCGGCCGGAGAAACGCGCCCGTCTCGGAACCGCCGTGCGCCGCCACTTCCTCCGGCGTGCCCTGAGCGACGATTCGCCCGCCGGCGTCGCCGCCCCCCGGGCCGAGGTCCAGAACGTGGTCGGCGGTCTTGATGACGTCGAGGTGATGCTCGATCACGACCACCGTGTTGCCCTGCCCCACGAGAAGATGAAGCACGTCGAGCAGGCGCCGCGTGTCTTCCAGGTGCAGCCCCGTCGTCGGCTCGTCCAGGATGTAGAGCGTCCGGCCGGTGCTCCGGCGCGACAGCTCCTTGGCCAGCTTCACCCGTTGCGCCTCGCCGCCGCTCAGCGTCGTGGCCGACTGCCCCAGCGTCACGTAGCCGAGGCCGACGTCCTGCAGCGAACGCAACTTCGCGGCGACCGACGGCACGTTCTCCAGAAGCGGAACGGCCTGATCCACCGTCAGCGCCAGCATGTCGGCGATGGAGATGCCGCGGTACCTGACCTCCAGGGTCTCCCGGTTGTAGCGGCGTCCCTTGCACTGCTCGCACGTCACGTAGACGTCCGGGAGAAAGTGCATCTCGATGGCGATCATTCCATCGCCCTGACAGGTCTCGCATCGCCCGCCCTTGACGTTGAACGAGAACCGTCCCGGCCGATAACCGCGGGCGCGCGACTCGGGGAGCATGGCGTAGAGCTCGCGGATGAACGTGAACAGGCCCGTGTAGGTGGCGGGGTTGGACCGCGGCGTGCGCCCGATCGGCGACTGATCGATCTGAATCACCTTGTCGATGGACTCGATGCCGTCGACCGCCGTGTGCGGGCCGGGATCGTCGCTCGCCCGGTAGAGGGCCCGCGCCAGCGTGCGATAGAGGATGTCGTTGACCAGCGTGGACTTGCCCGACCCGCTGACCCCGGTGACGGCGGTCAGCAGTCCCAGCGGCACCCCCGCGTCGATGTTCTTCAGATTGTTCGCCCGGGCGCCGCGGATCCGCAGTTCGCCGCCGAGCGCGCGACGACGGGTCGCCGGCACCGGGATCGTCCGCTCGCCTTTCAGGTACAAGGCCGTGAGCGATTCCCCGCCCGCCGTCTCCAGGACGCCGGACGGCCCCTGGAAGATCACGCGCCCCCCGTGCTCCCCCGCGCCCGGCCCGAGGTCCACCACGTAGTCCGCCGCGCGAATGGTCTCCTCGTCGTGCTCGACGACCACCACCGTGTTGCCCAGATCGCGGAGGCGCTCCAGCGTCGCCAGCAGCAACTGGTTGTCGCGCTGGTGCAACCCGATCGACGGTTCGTCGAGCACATACAGGACCCCGGTCAGGTTGGCCCCCACCTGCGTGGCGAGCCGGATACGCTGCGTCTCGCCCCCCGACAGCGTCGTCGCGCTCCGCGCCAGGGTCAGATAGCCGACGCCCACGTCGCACAGGAACCGCATCCGGTCGCGGATCTCGCGGAGGACACGCTCCGCCACCGGCGACTCCCGGTCGCTCAGCTCGAGCCCGTCGATCATCGCCAGCGCATCCGCCACGGACACGTCGACGTAGTCCGCCATCGTGCGGCCCTTCACCCGTACCGCGCAGCTCTCGGGCCGCAGCCGCCGGCCGCCGCACGCCGGGCACGGCTGCAGGGTCCGGTAGCTCTCCAGCGCCTCCTGCTGCGACCAGGCTCCCTCGTCGTAGCGGCGCCGCAGGTTGGGAATGATGCCCTCGAAGTCCTTGCCGAACGGATCGACCCGACCGGGTCCGGCACGCCGTCCCCGGGCGGACGCGGGCGCGCGGGGAGGCGTTGCGCCACCGTTCGGGCCGAAGAGCAACAGGTCGCGGTGGCGCCGCGGCAGCTTGCCGAACGGCACGTCGAGCTCGATGCCGAAGCAGCGCGACAACCGCGACAGCGCCCGCTTCACGAGCTGGCGGTCGCCGGCTGCCCAGGCCTCGATGGCGCCACCGGACAGCGTGACCGTTTCGTCGGGCACGATCCGGGCGGGATCGAAGTCCTCCACGGCGCCGAGCCCGTGGCAGGCGGGACACGCACCGTGCGGCGAGTTGAAGGAGAAGGCGCGCGGCGTCATCTCGGGGACGCTGATTCCGCAGTCGACGCAGGCCATCCGGCGCGAGAACAGCCTGTCGCCGCCGCCCAGCGTGTTGATGATGACGACGTCGTCGGCGAGGGTCAGTGCGTACTCGATGGACTCGGTGAGGCGCCGTTCGGCGCCGCGGCGCACGACGAGTCGGTCCACCACGACTTCGATCCAGTGGTTGCGGCGCCGATCCAGGCGGGTCTCCTCCTCGACGGCGCGCACCTCCCCGTCGATCCGGACGCGCGTCAGTCCGCGTTCCCGGATGGCGGCCAGCTCCTTCCGGAACTCGCCCTTGCGGCCGCGCACGATGGGCGCGAGGACGTTGACCCGCTCGGTCGCGGGCTCGACCATGATGGTCTCGACGATGCGCTCCACCGATTGCGACGTGATCACTTGCCCGCACGACGGACAGTGCGGCACCCCGATATTGGCGAACAGCAGGCGGAGATAGTCGTAGATCTCGGTGACGGTCCCCACCGTCGACCGCGGATTCGACCCGGTGGTGCGCTGCTCGATGGAGATGGCGGGCGACAGGCCGTCGATCTGATCGACATCCGGCTTTTCGACCTGCTCCAGGAACTGGCGGGCGTAGGCGGACAGCGACTCGACGTAGCGCCGCTGCCCTTCGGCGTAGAGGGTGTCGAACGCCAGCGACGACTTGCCCGAACCGGACAGGCCGGTCACGACGACCAGCCGGTTGCGCGGAATCCGGACGTCGATGTCCTTCAGATTGTGAACGCGGGCCCCGCGGATGTCGATCCAGTCGTGCGGCATGGCATCGTGAGCCCCCTTCGACGGAAACCCAAACCCGTCATGCTAGCACGCCGGTCAGGGAAGGCCCGGTTGCCCTATCGCCACGGCGCCGGGATCGAGTCGATACGCCGTGTCTCCGGACGCCACCACGACGCCGCCCGAGGGATCGAAGGCAACGCCGACGAGGCTCGTCGCAGCCAGCACCAGCGTGCGCGTCCCGTCGCCGTCGATCCGGTAGAGGCCGCTGGCGCCCGCGAGCGCTTCGACCACGTGGAGCACGCCCTGCGCGTCGAATGCGAGTCCCTGCGGCCGGCCGAAGCCCGACGAGACCGTCGCCACCGCGCCGGTGCGCTCGATGCGATAGACGCGATCGCAGGTCGCGAGCGTCGGGGCGGAGACGTACAGGCCGTCGTCGTGCCCCCAGGCGAGGTGAAAGGCGGCGACGCTGGGCGGAAGCGTCGCGAACGGCGTGGCCCGGCCGGTGGTCGCCACCCTGAAGACGGTACCGGACCGGTCGCCGACGTAGAGCGTACCGTCGGGACTGAAGGCCATTCCGCACGTCACGCCGAGGTCGCTCGCGAACACGTCGTACGAACCGTCCTCGGCGATGCAGTAGACGGAACCCTCGGAGCGGCTCGACACGTGCAGTCTGCCGTCCGGCGACAGGGCCATCGAGGTCGCGTTGACGATGCCGGTGACGAACGGCTCGCGGTAGCCGTCGGAGCGGACCCGGAAGATCGACACGGGCGACCGCTCTCCCCGGGGCCCGCTGTAGGTGACGAACAGGGTCCCGTCGCCGTCGATGACGGGATTGTCCACCTGGTGCACGCCGGTCGCCACCGGACGCCCCACCTCGAGGAACGCGGTCGCGCCGGACGCCCCGCCGACCCGCACCGGGGTCCGTCCCCCGTCGAGACCCGCCGGCACGGTGACCGAGACGGAACGCGGCGAGGCGGCGACGACGCGCGCGGTCGACGCGCCGATCCGGACCTCGGGCAGGAGAGCCTCCCCATCCCCGGATCCCAGGCCTTCCCCGCGAATGGTGATCCGTCCGCCCTCGACCGCCCACGGCGGCTGCACGGCGGTGATGCGTGGTTCGGGCACCCGTTCAGTACCCGCGGCGGAGAACGGTGGAGGCTGACGGGGCCCGATGCATCACGTCCGGTCGAGCTCGACGTTCCAGTACAGATAGTCGCGCCAGCTCGCCGGCGCTTCGCGCAGCCCGAAGGTGATGCGCACGACCGGCGACCGCGTGGGACGACAGGGCTGCCGGATGACGCGCATCCCGGCCTGGGCCGGCGTGCGCCCGCCCTTTCGGCGGTTGCACGGGATACAGGCCGTCACGATGTTCTCCCAGTCCTTGCGCCCGCCCTGCGAGACGGGCACGACGTGATCGAAGGTCAGCTCCGCGACCGGGAACTCCCACCCGCAGTACTGGCATCGGTGCTCGTCCCTGGCGTAGATGTTGGCGCGCGAGAACGGCACGTCGTCCAGCCGCCGGCTGATCGTAATGTAGCGCAGGAGGCGAATCACGGAGGGCAGCCGAAAAGTCACCGACACCGAGTGGATCTCGCGGTCGTACTCGGAAACGACCTCCACCTTGCCCTGACACAGCAGGGTCATCGCCTTGCGCCAGTCGACCACCTTCAGCGGCTCGTACGTCGCGTTCAGCAGCAAGGTCTGCTCCACGGCCCCCCCCGGAATGCTGCGCCATTCTCGCCGACGCCCAACCCGGTGTCAACCGAACCGCCATGTAACACGTTGCGCACACGAGAGTTACCTCACCGGACGCGCAATGCCGTCAAGCGCCCGGCCGCACGACCTTGACGACGTCCCCGGGCAACGGCTGCTCGTTCACCGGATAGCCGTTCATGATCGCGAGCGTGGCGGCCGAGACAATCTCGTCTCCGACCCGCTGCGCGATGCGCTGCCACGTGTCCCCGTCCTGCACGTGGTAGAGGGCGAGCCGATTGGGCCGGATCCTCTCCGCCTCGTCGCGGCTGATCTGCCGAAACGAATGAATGCTGTCGTGCGCATCGCGCTCGATGAGCCGGAAGCCGTCCGCGTCGGCGAAGGCGCCGAACAGGTACACCGAAGAGCCGGAACGTATGAACGCGACCCGCGCGATCATGGGGCCCACCCCGCGGACGTCCTGCGTGTAGGTGCCGATGTAGGCGTCGAGGCCGTTGATCCGGGTCGTCGTCGCCTGCACCTCGACGAAGCCGGCGCCGCGCATCTCGCGCTCGGCGAACCGCTGGAGGTCGTAGCCCGTTTCCTGCGCGATCTGCAGCAGCATGTACCGCTCCTGCCCGGGCTCGCGCGCGATGACCATCTCGGCGCCGTTGTGCACCTCCCAGCCGGGGGGAAACGCAAGCGCGAAGCGGAGGGCCGGGTGCAGGAACTCCCGGCCGCGGACGACGCCCTGCTCGGGGTTGTCGCCATAGACGATGCCGTCCACGCGGGCCAGGTACCCCGCGCGGTCGACGCGAAGCGCGGACAGGTCGCTCGTGTCCGCAAGCAGGGTCTCGACGGTGCCGGCAACGCCGGCGACGCGGTCGGCCGGCTCCGGATGGGTGGCGAGCCAGTTGGGGGTCCCTCGGCGGTCGGTCGTGTCCGCGATACGCCCCAGCGTCGTCAGCATGTCTCCGACGCCGTGCGGGTCCCAGCCGGAGGCGACGGCGTACTCGGCGCCGAGACGATCCGCCTGCCGTTCGTCGTCGCGCCCGAATTTCAGGAACAGCAACCCCAGTCCCTGCCCCGCGGCGTCGCCGACTCCGGGTGCTCCGTACCGGGGACGCATGGCCGGAACGAAGATCTGACCGAGAAGCAACCCCATCTGGGCCCCGGCGGCGCGGCTGTACGCCTGCACCGAGTGGCGGGCCGTCACGTGGCCGATCTCGTGGCCGAGCACGCCGGCCAGCTCCGCCTCGTCGTTCAGGTACGCCAGCAGGCCGCGCGTCAGATAGATGTAACCGCCCGGCACGGCGAACGCGTTCACGACCGGCGAATCGATGACCGCGAACTGCCACGGCAGGTCCGGGCGATGCGATACCGCGGCCAGCTCGTTGCCCACCCTCGCGATGTACTCCTGCAGCGCCGCATCTTCATAGACGCCCATCTCGCTGCGGATCTGCGCGTCGGCCGAGCGGCCCAGATCGGCCTCCTGCGACTCGCTCATGAAGACGAGCTCGCGGCTCCCGGTGACCGGGTTCGTGGCGCAGGCCGCGGCCACACCCGCGAGCAGAACCGCGGCGAGCAGCCGTCCGGCGCGTGACTGAAGCAGATAAGCCATGCCGTCCACCTCCGCGAGGCGTGGAAATCGGGAGCGGTGCCCGAGCTCCGGACCGCGCACCGTCCTTCGCACCAGCGTACCACGGGCGGCCGGGACCCGGCGGCGGACCGCGGCGCCGGGATCAGGCTACCGGCACGCGCAGGTGGTCCAGCGCCCGGCGGATCTCCCCGGTCGCGCCCTCGCTCGCAGGGCGGAGCGGGGGGCAGGGATCGCCGCCGGTGAAACCGAGCAGCGAGACGGCCGCCTTGAGGCCCGGCACGCCGTACCTCGACGTCACCAGGCCCGCGAGCGGCGTCAGGCGACGCTGGAGATCGCGCGCCTCGTCGAGACGGCCGGCACGGACCAGGTCGTACAGGTCGACGCACAGGTCGGGCACGACCGAGGCGAGAGCCAGAATCCCGCCGGCGGCGCCCACCAGCAGGCTGGCATAGAACACCGGCGCCGACCCCGCCATGACCGCGAAGTCGTCGGGCGTGCCGTCGATGAGCGCGGTCAGGAACTTGAGGTCGCTTCCCGACTCCTTCATGCCGACGATGTTGGGGTGCTCGGCCAGCCTCGCGACCGCGTCCACGCCCAGCGTGACGCCGGTCAGCGCCGTGTAGTTGTAGAGCACCACCGAAACCGGCGACGCGTCCGCCACCGCCGTGTAGTGCGCCACGAACGCGTCGGACGTCAGCAGCGGCTTGAAGTACGAAGGGGTTCGGACCAGCACCGCGTCGGCCCCCAAGTCGGCCGCGCGCCGCGAGGCGCCGATGGCGGCGGCGGTCGACTCGCGTCCGGTGCCGGCGAGGCAGAGCCGGCCGCTCGGCACCGCGTCGCGCGCGGCCGCGATCGCCGCGTCCGATTCCGCTTCGTCGATCAGGGGCGCCTCGCCGTTCGAGCCGAGCACCACGACGCCGCGGATGCGGGTCGCCATCCAGCGCTCGACGTTCGACGCCATCGCCGCGACGTCGACCCGGCCGTCCTTGAAGGGGGTTGGAATGGGCGGAAACACGCCATCTATATGCACGGATGGTGTTGTAGCCGCGCCGCCGCACGGTGTCAAGCGCAGCGCAGGAGTCTCGCGCCAGCGAAACTCCCAACGCGACCGCCGCGCAGGAGTTTCGCGCCAGCGAAACTCCCAACGCGACCGCAGGTCGCGCAGTCAGCGCAGGATGTCGAACAGGTAGCTGTATTTCACCGTCAGGCTGCGGCCGGACCGGATGATGAAGTCGCCGCGCTCGAGGCCCAGCGGCTGGA
The DNA here is from genome assembly GCA_009861545.1 of Acidobacteriota bacterium. Lineage (NCBI taxonomy): Bacteria > Pseudomonadati > Acidobacteriota > Acidobacteriota bacterium. Next base: position 34,139 of record VXME01000110.1, read on the forward strand.
TGTCGTTGTACACGACGAACAGCCCGGTGTTGGCGTCCGACAGCAGGCCGAACCGCAGGTTCGACGACCAGAGGTTGGCCCGGTCGTTGTACTGCACGAGCGCCTGGAAGAACATGCGGGTGGAGAACGAATAGGACGTCCGCAGGCGGATCAGGTTGGTCGTGAAGTGCCCGAGCGGCAGGTCCAGGTCGTTGTAGCTCCACTCGAGCAACGCGTTGAAGGTCTCGCCGGCGCGCGCGGCGATGGACGGGGTGATGGTGACGCGCTGGCCGCCGAACAGGCCGCCGATGATGGCGTTGAAGTTGCCGCTCACCGGCGCGCCGAGGTTCGTGTTCCCGGCGATCTGCGCCTCGCTGTGATCGTACCGCCCAGGCGGCACGATGACCCCCGGGAAGATCTCGAACGGCTCGAAGACCCCTTCCCGGGTGACGTTCACGCCGGTGTGGATCTCGTAGCCGTTGCGCCACTCGATGTGGTTGTCGATGTGGGTGAACTGCGTCTCCTGCCAACCGGTGTGGAAGTCGAAGATGGTGAAGTGGGAGATGTGGGGACGGAACTCGTGGACGCCCCAGAAGTCGTCGGGCCGCAGGGTGGAGAACACGCTGCCGTTCATCCGGCGGTAGCTCCGCCGGGCGAGGAACCCGACCTCGGGGTTGAATTCGGGCGCGACCTCCGTATAGCCGAGACTCAGGCGCAGGGTCTGCGACTGGTGCTGCGCGCTGAAGGCGTAGGCGTGGTTGTCGTCCCCCGGCCGCCCGGGGCTGTCGGTCTGCGAGACGAATCCGGCGAGGGTGCCGCCCTCGCCGATGCCCCAGCGCCCGTCGAGCGCGTAGGCCCGGTTGTAGTCCTGATCCCCCGCCAGCGCCCCGCTCGCCTGGCGGTTGACGAACATCGCGCCGACGTTGGAACGGTTCGCCATATCCTGGCGGACGCGGCCCACCGTGAAGTTCTGCTGCGGCGTGCCGGTCGAGTCGACGGCGCCGGTCTGCATGTTCAGGAAGCCGACGTTGGTGTTGTTCCCGACCCTGCCGGAGAGCCGTCCGCCGCCGAGAATGGGAATCTGCTCGCCGCTCTCGCCGAGGCCGATGCGCCGGCTGAAGAAAATGTCGACGGCCCCGGACTGGCCCACCGAGAACAGCCCCGCGTTCTCCAGGAAGAAGGGCCGCTTCTCGGGAAAGAACAGCGTGAACCGGTCGAGGTTGACCTGCTCGTCGTCCACCTCCACCTGCGCGAAGTCCGTGTTGATGGTGGCGTCGAGGGTCATGCTCGGCGTGATGCTGTACTTCAGATCGCCGCCGACGGCGCCGGTGCGGTCGGTGCGCCGCACCTCGCTGCTGTAGGCCGCGTCTCCGAGGAGGTACGGCATCAACTGCAGGTTCCGCTGGGCCGGAACGCTGAGGCCCTGGAGCTCGCCGGCCAACGTCAGGCGGTTGAGGGTGAACTGCCGCGGCAACGGCGACCAGTACGCCTGCTCGTTGTTGAAGCGGATGTTGCGCTGGAAGTTCATGCCCCAGGTCTGCACGTCGGCGGGCGGATAGCGCAGCGTGCGGAACGGGATGGCGATCTCGGCCGTCCAGCCGACGTCGGTGATGCTCGTGGCCACTTGCCACGCGCCGTCCCAGTTCACGTTCAGGCCGCCGCCCGATCCGCGCTGCTGCCGGCTGTTGCTCGGCCGTCCGCTCCCGCCGCCGCCGAAACGGCCGCTCCCCTGCCCCTCGTTCGTCAGTTGCCCGTCGTACTCGACGCCGGCCGGATTGGTCCCGAAGACGAAGCCGTTGAGGCCGTCGTGGTAGGTGTCGAGGATGAGCCGGAAGCTGTCGGTCTCGGTCAGGTCGGAGTCGCGGCGGCTGTCGGCCACGATGATCGTGGACGGGTCGTCCGTATAGCAGACGACGCCGAAATACAGCGTGTCCTCCGTGTAGACGATGCGTACCTCGGTCCGCTCCGAGGCGGGCCGCCCCTCGAAGGGACGGCTCTGCACGAAGCCGGTCGCCAGCCGCGCGTCCCCGTAGGCCGGGTCGGCCAGTACATCGCCGTCGACCGCCGGCGCCTCCCCGACGCGCAGCGCGAACGCGATCGGGGCGCCGGTCGCGGTGAGTGCGCGGGCCTCGAGGGCGGAGAACGTCTGCGCGCCGGCCTCCGCCGGCTCGCCGCCGCCGTTGCCGCTGGTAGACTGCCCGGCCGCCCCCAGCGGCAGCCCGGCGGCCAGAATCACGACGGCGATGGAGCGGCCGATGCGGAGCCGGTGCTGGTGATTGCTCATGAGCTGCGTGCCTTGGACGACACGTCGATTCTAGCCGTCTTTCGACGGCTTCCGGAGCCGGACCGTTTACCCCTGCCCGTTCCCTGCGCCGTCGGACGTTGCCAATCCGACCTCGCCGGCCACCGCCCGGAGCGTCCGCATCGCCTTGACCGGGCCTCCACGTTCCGCGCAACATCGTGGTCCTCGACGTGGAGCCGGATCGAATCGTGACGCCATGCGCATCGTGAGCTGGAACGTCAACGGCCTGCGGGCCTGCGCCCGGAAGGGCTTCCTCCGCTTCCTGGAAGACGCCGAGGCCGATGTCGTCGGGATCCAGGAGGTGCGCGCCTTCGAGCACCAGCTCGAGCCGGCGGTGCGCGCGCCGCTCGGCTGGCATGCGACCTTCTCTCCTGCCGAGCGGGCCGGCTACAGCGGGGTCGCGATCTACTCCCGCAAGCCGCCCGACCGCGTCGAGACGTCCCTCGACGAACCGCGTTTCGACGCCGAGGGCCGCCTGGCCATCGCCCGCTTCGGGCGACTCTGCGTGGCGTCGGTCTACTTCCCCAAGGGCAGCGGGAGAGACCGCGACAACCGTCGCGTGCCCTACAAGCTCGACTTCTACGCGGCGCTCTTCGAACGCCTGCAGGCGCTACGGCGCCGCGGGCCGGTGTTCGTCGTCGGCGACTACAACACGGCGCGCGCGCCGATCGATCTCGCACGGCCCGCCGCCAACACGAAGACCAGCGGCTTCCTGCCGGAGGAGCGGGCGGAGCTGACGCGCTGGGTCGACGCGGGCTGGGTGGACACGTTCCGCGCCCTCCATCCCGGCGAGGCGGGCCACTACACGTGGTGGCGGCAGTGGGGCGGCGCCCGCGAGAACAACGTCGGATGGCGCATCGACTACGTGCTGGCGTCGCCGTCCGCGGCGCGGCGGGTGACCAGCGCCTTCATCTGGCCCGCGGTGACCGGATCCGATCATTGCCCGGTCGGCGTCGATCTGACGCCCTGACCACGAGGCAGCCCCGCAATCGGACGCGCCCGAGACGCCCGCCGCCGCGGCCCCTGTTGCCCGCCCGAGTTCAGGCAAACTTCAGAAATCGCCGACCGGCTGCCTCTTGCGGCTTCCGCGCGGTCTCCGCTATGGTCGAAGCTCGATGATCACAGGAGGACCCATGCACGCAGGGCTCGCGCGACGCAGCCTTGGCCGGCGCATCCGGATCGCCGTTCTGGCGATGGCGCTGGTCGGTGCTGCATCCACCGCGACCGCCCGGCACGAGGAGCACGCAGCCGACCAGGACTGCGCGGTCTGCCAGTTCCGACACCAGCCCGCCGCACTCTCCGAGTCCGTGCAAGTCGGGTTCGCGGACGTCCCGAAGCCGTTCGAGCCGGCTCCCGCCGCCGCATGGATCGCATCCGGCCACACCCGCCGTCTCCCGGCCCGCGCCCCACCCGCCTGATTCCCGTCAACGCCGCAACCGTCGGGCGCGCAGCCATCGCCGCCGAGCCGGCGAGCCCGAGGTACATGTACGTGCGTCGCGGCGTGAGCGCCCTGCAATCCGACGCCGTTCAGGACGACGACGGCGTTCGGAACGTCTCCCGAGCAGTGCAGGGGGGCGAGCGCGGGCATGGCGTTTCACGCCACCGCGCCGCACAGGGTAGACGAAACCGTTGAGAACTTGGGGAGGGAAACGATGTACCGATTGATTGCGACATGTCTCGTGGGAACCGTGGCCGCGGCCGCCCTGGCCGGTACGACGGCCTCGGCCCAGGAGGCCGGCGCCGTACGCGGTACGGTGACGTTGGAAGAGAACGGGGAGCCCGTCCACGGCGCGGTGATCCTCGTGGTCGGCTCGGGCGCGTTCGCGCTGACCGACGAACAGGGAATGTTCGAGATCGACAACATACCCGCGGGCTCGTACGACGTCCTCGCGCAACGCGAGCACCTGACGGCGGGGCGGCAGTCGGTGACTGTCGACCCCGATGGGCCGGCGACGGTGGACTTCGTGCTCGGGCTCTCCCCGGTCCACGAGGACGTGACCGTCACCGCCTCGGTGGGCGGCACCGAGACGACATTCGAAGCCTTCAACGCCGTCACCACGATGGACTCGTTCGACATCACCAGGGAGTCGGCCGGCAGCCTCGGCGACGCGCTCCGGAACGAGCCGGGGATCGCCAGCCGCAGCTTCGGCCCCGGGTCGAGCCGGCCGATCATCCGCGGCTTCGACGGCGACCGCGTGCTCATTCTCGATGACGGGCTCCGCACGGGCGACCTTTCCAGCCAGTCGGGCGATCACGGCGTGACGATCGACCCGAACGGCGCCGAGCGCATCGAGATCGTGCGGGGACCGGCGACCCTGCTCTACGGGTCGAACGCGGTCGGCGGCCTCGTCAACATCATCACCCCGCACGAGAGCTACCGCGAGTCGCTCTTCGAGGGCGCGCGGGCGCAGTTCGGCACCAACGTGGGCAGCGCGAACGCCGAGGCGGGCACCACCGCCAGCCTGCAGTACTCGCAGAACAACGTGCTCGTCTGGGGCGGCGGAAGCATGCGGCGCACGGATGACTACGCCACGCCCGAGGGAGCCGTCGAGAATTCCGCCTCCGAGCTGACGAACGCGCGGGCCGGCCTCGGCTGGTTCGGCGACCGGGCCTTCGCCAGCGGCGGGCTCACGCTGGAGGACGGCCGCTACGGGGTGCCGTTCGCGGACGAGTTTCACCAGGCGCACGGCGTACACGCAGGGGAAGGTCCCAGGGAGACGGCGATCGACCTCGCGTCGCGCCGCCGCGTCGGGCGCTTCGACATGGGCCTCCGCAACCTCGCCAACACCTTCATCGAGGGAGTGCGCGTGGCCCTGAACGTGATCGACTGGAAACACGACGAGCTGGAGATCGAGGACGGCGTCGAGCGCATCGGCACCCGGTTCACGAACCGGACCTACATCATGCGGGCCGACGTCGATCAGCGGCAGACCGAGCGGCTCTCGGGCAGGTTCGGGGCCTGGGCCCAGCTCCGCGATTTCGAGGCGGTGGGCGTCGAGGCGCTCGCGCCCCGGACCGACCAGACATCCTTCGCCGCGTTCGCCTACGAAGAGGTCGACTTCCAACGTACCCGGCTGCAGTTCGGCGGGCGCGTCGAGCAGAACGATTACCGGACCGCGGGCCGCATGGTTCCCGACGCCCCCGGCGACGACCACGGTCACTCCCATGGTCTCGAAGTGCCCGACGCGCCCGATCGGCAGTTCCTCGGCGCGTCAGCCTCGGTGGGCCTGCACACCGACGTCGGCGCCGGCAGCGCTTTCGTCGCCAACCTCACCCACTCGCACCGCGCGCCGGCGCTCGAGGAGCTCTACAATTTCGGTCCGCACGTCGGCAACCTCGCCTTCGAGATAGGCAACCCGACGCTCGACGCCGAGACGACGCTCGGCGTCGACGTGAGCTTCCGCCACCAGGCCGGCCGCGTGCGCAGCAACCTGAACGCCTACGTCTACTCCATCGACAACTTCATCTTCGGCGACCGCACGGGCGAGGTGGAGGACAACCTGCCGGTCTGGTACTTCATCCAGGGCGACAGCCGCTTCGTCGGCTTCGACGCCAAGAGCAGCGTGCGATTGGGTGGGAACGCCTGGGCGACGCTCGGCATCGGCTACGTCGATGCGGACCTGACCACGACCGGCGAGCCGCTGCCGCGCATCCCACCGTTGCGCGGGACCGTGAGCCTCGACGTCCCGTACGGCGGATTCACGTTCGGTCCGCAACTGGAATTCGCGGGGCAGCAGGCCAACGTGTTCCGGGACGAGACGGAGACGAACGGCTACTCCATCGTCAACCTGCGAGCGTCCTACGTCTGGCCGCGGCAGCACACGGCGCACATCCTGTCGTTCACCGGCTACAACCTGACGAACGAGCTCTATCGCAACCACACCTCGTTCATCAAGGATCTGGCCCCCGAGATGGGCCGCGGGGTCCGGGTGAACTACTCGGTGCGGTTCTTCTAGGACCTTGCACCGCAGAACGCAGCGAAGCGAAGTGCTGAGGCGCAAGGTCATGAAGCGGGGGGGATGGGCCGAAACGCCGAGCCTGCGAGGCGTTTCGGGGCGCTAGGAGGCCCGGTTAACCGAGGGACGGGTCGTCTTCGGCCCGTCCAGGCGCTCGGCCGCTCGCCGGACTCCCTCCCCCGGCGGGCGGCCGGCGCTGTATCTTCAGTCGATGCCCGCTCCGTCCCGGCAATCGAGCCCCGCTCTGCACCGGGCCCCGCTGTTCGCCCTCGTCTTCCTGTCCGGGGCGGCGAGCCTCGTCTACGAGGTGCTCTGGCTCAAGGAGCTGGGCCTGCTCTTCGGGAGTACCGCCTACGCCGCCTCCACCACGCTGGCCGTCTTCTTCCTCGGTCTGGCGGTCGGCGGGGCCGTGTTCGGCCGCTGGTCGCCGCGCCTGCGATCGCCGCTGCGCGCCTACGCCTGGATCGAGCTGGGGATCACGGTATCGGCCGCGGTCTATTTTGTCCTGCTCGAGATCTACTTCCAGCTCTACGGTCCGCTGTACGACGCACTGAGCGACCGCCCCGCGGCCTTCAACGCAGCCAGGACCGCCCTGGCGATGCTGGCGCTACTGCCGCCGGCCGCCCTGATGGGCGGCACCATCCCGGTTCTGGGTCAGCACCTCGTGCGGCGTCCGGACGAGCTGGGGCGCATCGGGTCGTTCCTGTACGCGGTGAACACGCTCGGCGCGGCCACCGGCGCGTTCCTGGCCGGGTTCGTGCTGCCGCTCGCGCTCGGCTTCGACCGGGCGTATCTGCTGGCCATGGCCGTCAACCTCGCGGTCGCCGGTCTCGCCTGGCGGCTGGCCGGAGCCGCCGAGGCGCACGGCGCGCCCGCCCCGGAGCCGCCGGCCGACCACCAGCGTTCGCAACGGCCGGGGAAGGCCCCCGGCAGACGGCCGGCGGTTCCCGCCGCCGACACGGCCTGCCCCGCGTGGCTTCTGGCCACCGTCGCCTGCCTGTCGGGTGCGTTCGCGCTCGGGCTCGAGGTGCTCTGGACGCGGATGTTCGCGCAGGTTCTGCAGAACTCGGTCTACACCTTCTCGATCATCCTGGTGGTGTTCCTGGCCGCGCTCGCGACCGGTTCGGCGATCGCGAACCGCCTCTGCCGGGTACGGGCGGCGCCGGCGCAGGTCCTGTGGCTGCTGCTGACGCTGTCGGGCCTGGGCGTGGCCGTCATTCCGTTCGGGTTCCACGATCTGACCGGCGGCCTCGGCACGCTCGTGACCGGCGACGGATGGCTGCTGTACGTCTTCTCGATCTTCGCCAACACGGCGCTGCTGCTGTTCGTCCCGGCGGCTCTGCTCGGCAGCGCGTTCCCGTACCTGCTGCGCGCGGCGGAGGGTTCGCGCGCCGAACCGGGCGCCATCATCGGGAGACTCAATGCCCTGAACACCGGCGGCGCCGTGGTCGGGTCGCTGGCCGCCGGATTCGTCCTGCTCGGGAGCATCGGACTGTGGAACAGCATGCGGCTGTTCGCCTTCGGCTACCTCGTCCTGGCGCTGGCGGCCTGCTGGAACGGCTGGCGGACGCTCGGCGCGCGGCTCCTGCCGGCGGCGGCCACGATCGGCGCCGTGGTGCTGCTCGGCACGCTGGTCGACGCCTCACGCCTGCCGGTCGTCAACGTCAACACGGATCGCGGCGAACGGCTGATCGAGACATGGGAGGGCCCCGACGGCGTCGTCGCCGTCGTCGAGCGTCCCGGGAACCGGCGCATCAAGGTGAACAACTTCTACACGCTCGGCGGCACGGCCTCCATGGAGCACGAGCAGAACCAGGCCCTGCTGCCGCTGATGACGCACCCGCGGCCGCGCGCGGTCTTCATGCTGGGCCTGGGCACCGGCATCACCGCGGGAGCGGCCCTCCGGCATCCCGTCGAGCGGCTGCTGGTCTGCGAGATAGCCGCCGACGTGATCGCGGCCTCCGCGGCCTGGTTCGACGTCCCGAGCGGCGGCCTCTTCAACGACCCGCGTGCGACGGTCCGCGCCTGCGACGCCCGCAATCACCTGCTGGGCACGACCGAGCGCTTCGACGCGATCATCGCCGACCTGTTCGTCCCGTGGCGGGCCGGCGTCGGGAACCTCTACAGCCGCGAGCACTTCCAGGCCTCCCGCGAGCGCCTCGCGCCGGGCGGCCTGTTCGTCCAGTGGCTGCCGCTGTACCAGTTGTCGCGGAGCGAGTTCGAGGTGGTCGCCCGCACCATGCTCACCGTCTTCGAGCAGGTCACGGTCTGGCGCGGCAGCTTTGCGGCGGAGCGGCCGGTCCTGGCGCTGATCGGCGCCTCCGGGCCGACCCTGCTCGACCCGGACGTGATCGACCTCAACGGGCAGTACCTGAGCGGCGGCCGCGAGTTGCCCCCGTCCACCTCGCTCGCGGTAACGCTCCCCTTCTATGCGGGGAACCTGTCGGCGGCCGACGGACTGATTCCGTCCGGGCCGATCAACACCGACGACCGGCCGCTCGTGGAGTACCTGACGCCCGTGACGCAACGGGAAGAGCGCACCGGGGCGACCGAGTGGTTCAACTCCGCCGAGCTGGGCGCCTTCCTCCGGCGCCTCCACCAGCTCGTGCCGCCGGAGCGCGACCCGCACCTGAGCTTGCTGACCGCCGCGCAGCGCGACTTCGTCGTGGCCGGGCTCCGCTACCACGAAGGCGCGGTCGCCAGCCTGCTCGGACGGGAAGCCGACGCCGACGCGCATTTCGGCGAGTTCGCGCGGCGCATCCCCATCGAGTTCCGCCCGTCGATCGAGGAGGACGACGCGTCCGTGGACATCGTCCCGTAGCGCCCCCGGGGCGCCCGCTCCGCGCGCGACGGCGCAGTTGCGGCAGCGCAGACGCCCCGTTCGACCAATCCCGTTCGCCGCCTCGGTGTCAGTCGGCTCCCCGCACCCGCCCGAGGCCGGCCCCGGCGCCGGCGATCACCAGGACGACCAGTCCGCCGAGAACGGTCAGCGGAACCGCTGCCCGCCCGGCGACCTCCGCGGGTTCCTCGTCCACGAACCGGAACGCCGGCACGTCGGGCAGGACGTCGGCGGTCATCTGCTCGCTGGCGAGGATCGCCGGCACGAAGAACTGCCGCCACTCTTCGGCGAAAGCGCGCACCTGCAACTGGAACCGGGCGAAGCGCGCGTCTCCCGTCCCCGCCGCGTCGATGAGCACCTCCTGGGCCAGCAGCGCCGGCGACAGGAAGCGGTAGCGGCGGACCAGGGCCAACTGGTCGGCGCGGCTGGCGTCGTGCACCGCCGACACCTCCTCCAGGCGCGTGTTCACGGCGTCGGTGGCGGCCCAGGCGAGCGCGCCCAGGCCGGGCTCGTCGGCCACCACGCCACTGGCCATCTCCGGATGGTCTTCCAGGTAGCGGGCGAGCAGCTCGCTGCGGCGGCTCACGGCCTCGTTCGAGGCCTCGCGCTGGGCGGTGATCATCTCCACGCGCGACGGCAACGGGTGCAGCATGCCGGCCGCGATGTTCACGGCAGCCGGCAGCACCACCACCAGCACGAGCCACGCGCCCACCAGGACCGTGGCGTTCCAGGCGGAGGACCGCCGCAGGCTGTTCACCCACGCCGCGAGCGCGAACCAGAACAGCGCGTACAGGACCACCGTGGCGCACCACAGGACCACCCGGCCGGCCGAGCCGAAGCCGCCGGTGGCCAGGATGCCGAGCAGCGAGACCCCCGCGGCGAGACCGACCACGAGCAACGCCCGGAACGCCAGCTTCGCGCCCACCACGTCGCGGGCCGACACGGGCTGCGACAGCGTCAGGGCCAGCGTCCCCTGCTCACGCTCCTCCGAGAGGACGTTGAAGCTGAGGGCCAGCACGAGCAGCGGCAGCAGGTACACCGTCACGAAGGCCAGGTCGAATCGGCCCACCAGGAGGTTGAGGGGGTTCTCCACTTCGCCGTTCTGCTGGAAGGTCGATTCGTTGGTGTAGATGCTGACGTCGTAGTGGTACGGCAGCAGGTCGCTCTGCCCGACCGCCAGCGCGGCCAGGGGGCCCGGCTCCAGCACCGCGGCGTGCGCGCCGCGGGCGCCGCCGAGGACGTTGGGGGCGCGGGGGTCGCGGAAGGGCGAGGATGGCTGTCCGCCGTTCGCGATGTCGGTCAGCTCCTGCTCGAGGGCGCTCACGCGCTCGGCGCTCCCGGTCCGCGCGGCCTCCACCGTCCGCTCCTGGAAGCGCTCCCAGGCCATGCCGTTGGCCAGCGCGTAGAGGAAGAGGACGGCGAAGACCGCGAGCACGATCCGCAGCGCCGGGTCCGCCGCCAGCAGGCGCCACTCGTTCCGCAGGACGGTACGCAGGGCCACGGCTACGCCACCTCCGCGCGCCGCACGCCGGCCGCCGCGGCCCAGACCGCGCCGGCGAGCCACAAGCCCAGCACCAGGAGCGACAGGATCCGGTTGTTCAGGACCCAGCCCAGCGTCGGGGCGTCGTACTGCAGGGGCGGCACCTCGGCCCAGAGGTCGGGTCCGGCGGCGTACGAGAAGTCCCCGCTACGGGAGTTCTCCGCCAGGTCGCCGTTCATCCGCCGCATCAGGTCCCTGCGGTACGTCTCGGCCGCGGTCGCGAAGTGCCGGTGCTGCTCGACGTCGGTGCCGGCCAGCCCCATCGACAGCGTGCGCACCGCCAGCAGCGGCGCCGCCACCGCGAGCGCCTCGTGGACGACACCCTGGCGCTCGAACGTGTCCCACAGCGCACCGTAGTTGCGGTCGAAGATCCGGTTGCCGAACTCCTCGCTCTCCTGCAGGTAGATCCCCACGTCGTTCACCGGCAGGTCCTCGGCCCGTTCCACGCCGTGCTCCGCGAGGAGGCTCTCGGTCAACGCCGCCCGGTCCGGTCGCTGGATGTCATCCACGCCGGCGGCCATCTCGCGTTCCAGCGTTTGTGCGAACTCGACCGCGGACGGCGTCGGATGGATCCACTTGGAGAGGTCCACCGCCGCGCGCGGGGCCACGAGCCCGTTCACCACCCACACCGCCAACAGGACGACCAGCGCGGTGCGCGCCGAGCGGGCCCACGCCGACACGGCCAGCGACAACCCCACGAAGGCGGCGAAGTAGGCCAGGTAGACGCCGGCCAGGACTGCTCCCCGGGCCAGCGGAGACGCGGCCGGACCCGTGCTGCCGACGACGAGGGCGGCCGCGCCCACCAGCGCCGCCGGCACCAGCAGCAGCGCCAGCGCGCCGGCGATGCCCAGGGCCTTGCCCAGGGCCAGATCCGAGCGGCCGATACCGGTGGCCAGGAGCTGGCGCAGGGTCCCCTGCTCCCGCTCGCCGGCCAGCGCGCCGAAGGTCAGCAGGATGATGAGCAGCGGCACCAGGTGCTGCAAGACCCCCGCGGCAGTCAGGGCGCCGACGCGCTGGGCGGACGTCGCGTCCTGCGCCGGGCGCATGAGGAAGTCGTTCTGCCGGTGCGCCTCCAGCCACACCGACGTGCCCGTGTAGGGATCCACGCCCTCGTCGACGAACGACAGCGCCAGGCGGGGCTTGAACGCGTAGATGCCGTAATGGGCCGCCGAGTGCGGATTCTTCTCGCCCTGCGACTCCCAGTGATCGCGGGCGGTGGCCTGCGCGGCCGCAAGCTCCTCCTGCGCCTGGCGCGACTGGACCCAGCCGTGCCCCAGCGAGACCAGGAGAAGCGCGCCTACCACGGCCGCGCACCAGCGGAAGCGGCCGTCCCGAACCACGTCGGTGAACTCCTTGCGTGCGATGTGCTTGATCATCGTCAGCTCCCTCGCCTACTCGTGCATGTGCTCCAGATAAATGCGCTCGAGGTCGGCGTGGCCGATCTCGTCCGTGCTCATCTCCCTGACCAGGCGCCCGTGGCGCATGATGCCGACACGCGTGCCGGTCTCCTTGGCGCGAAACAGATCGTGCGTCGCCATGAGCACCGCGACGCCGCGGTCCCTGAGCCGCCCGAGCAGCTCCGAGAACTCGTTCGACGCCTGCGGGTCGAGGCCGGACGTCGGCTCGTCGAGCAGCAGCGCGTCGGCCTCCTTGGCGATGGCGATGGCTACGCCGACCTTCTGGCGCATGCCCTTGGAGTACTCGGACACCCGCCGCCGGACGGCGTCGCGCGGCAGGCCCGCGCCGACCAGGACGTCGGTGAGGTGCTCCGGGGCCAGCGATCCCCGCCCGCCCAGTGCGGCGAAGTACTCGAGGTTCTCCAGGCCGCTGAGGTTGCGGTACAGCATCACCTGCTCGGGGATGTAGGCCAGGCGTCGCTTGGACTCCAGCGGCTCGGCGGCGACGTCGAGGCCGGTCACGTGCACGCTCCCCGCCGTCGGCTCGAGGAACCCCAGAAACAGGTGGATGGTGGTCGTCTTGCCGGCCCCGTTGGGTCCGAGCAGACAGTAGATCTCGGATGGTCCGACGCGTAGGTCGAGGCCCGCGACGGCCTCCACGTCGCCATACCGCTTGGACAACGCCTGCGCCTCGAGCACGGGGTTCGAGGCGACGGCGGTGGAGGCGGGGCGGGCATCGATCGGCGCGACTTCGCTCATGGTCTCGACAGGAGTCCCGGTGGATCACCAGGGCTCCCCCCTCCAAAGGAAAAGAACGGGCCGGTGCGCCGACGGCGTCGACGCGACTACGGAGCCAGAGAGTCGGGATGTGGTCGCGGCGTCAGGCGGGCGGCGCCCGCGAGCCGTGCCCCTCGACCTCCGCGGGGCGGGCATGCCCCGGCGCATCCGCACAGGGGTTGCGGACAGCGCATGGGTCGGGGTGATCGAGGACGCCGGAAGCGACAGGCGGCGAACCCTGCACGTGGCACAGCACGCACGTGCCGTCCCGCGCCTCCGCCTCGTCGTGGAAATGAAGCGTCGTCGCGAGAGCCGGCAGCGCGAGCGCGAGAACGGCGCCCCACTGCAACAGCGTCGATCGGCCTCGCCGCATTGTGTCTTGTAGCGTGTTCCCGCGAATCCGTCAAGGCGCCACGCGCCGGGGAGCGTTTAGCGCGGCCGCCCGCCGGGGAGGGAAATGTCCGGCGGGCGGCCATGCGCACGGACGGGACGCAGGCGTCCCGACCGACCCTCGAGCACTAGTGGAACCGCACGGCGTAGCTCGCCCGGACCCCGCGGCCCATCTCGGGCGCCAGGTCCTTGATGTACGAGGAGTGGTTCCGATACAGCTCGTTCGTCAGGTTGTAGCCCGTGAACGACAGGATGTGCGCCGTGTCCTGCCGCGGCCAGACGTACGACGCCCGCACGTTGACCAGGGAATAGCGGCCCGTCTCGGTCTCGCCCCGGAACACGTCGGCCTGCCGCGCCGCGAACTCCAGTTGCGGGGTCAGCGTGAACCCGCCGTAGGGGATGTCGAGGTCCACCGTGCCTCGCAACGGCGGAATCCGCGGCAGGGGCTCCCCGGTCGCCAGCCGCGCGTCGACGTACCCGAGGCCGAGCGTCAACCAGGTCTGTCCGGCGAGCCGGGTGCTGCCGCGTGCGTCGAAGCCGCGGAAGCGGCTGTCGCCCTGCAGGATGTTGTACACCGGCAGGTTGTCCGCCACTTCGTCGCTGCGGTCGCCGAAGATGAAGTTGTCGATGTCGTACACGAAGAAGTTCAGTGCGCCACGGACGCGGTCGCCCCGGTGCCGCAAGCTCAAGTCCAGTCCGAGGGTGGACTCGGCATCGAGATCCGGGTTGCCGACGTCGAACGAGAGCGTGCCGACGTGCGGGCCGAAGTTGTACAGCTCCTCGATGGCCGGGGGGCGGTGGGAGCGGGTCAGGTTCGCGACCAGGGCGTTGCCGGCGCCGAGGTCCGCGTGGAGTCCGACCGACGCGGATGCACCCGCGAAGTCGCGGTCGCGGGCGTCGGGCGCCTCGAGCACGCCATGGTCGTGCCCCTCGTGGCCATCGTCGTCATCGTCGTTCGCAAATGCGCCGGTACGCTCCGCCACGCGGTAGTTGTCACGGTCGACGCGACCGCCGAACTGCACGCGTAAGCGCCCCAGGTTCAGCTCTTCGTAGGCGAAGGCCGCGAAGGACGACAGGTCGGTCCGCGGCGCCAGCGCCTCGAAGCCCGCGGCTTCGAAGTCCCGTATCTGCGTCCAGGCGCCGAACCTCCCCGACAGACGCTCCGTCTGCCGCTGATCCACATCGGCGCGGAGGATGTAGACCCGGTTGTCGAAGCGCGTGCCGACGTTTTCGTTCCCGCCCTCTATTTCCAGCTCGTCGTGGCCCCAGTCGACGGCCTTCAGGCTGAGTCGCACCCCCTCGACGACGCGGTTGGCAAGGCCCTGGAGGCCGACGTCGAAGCGCATCGCGCGACGCTGCCAATCGAGCGCGATGGAGGTCGCGCCGCCTTCATCGACCCCGTGATCGTCCCGGTGCCCGCCGGCATCCACTTCGTGGTGTCCGTGGAACTGCTCGGCGAACGGCACGCCGTAACGGCCGTCGTTCAAGGTCACCCCGGCGCTCGCGAAGAGCCGGTCGCCCGACCAGCCGACACCGGCCTCCGCGTTGGCCGACTCGGTGGCGGAGTTCTGGACGGTCCCCAGGGGCGTGGCGTAGTCCCCCGTCCGCCGCGTGCTGCCGCCGGCCCAGTAGCGCACCCCGTTCCGCGCGTGCTGCAGGCCGACGTTGGTGCCCGCCTGCGCGTTCGCGCTCCCGAGGTCGGCGTTCAACTGTGCCCGCGTGCCCTCGAGCAGTGACGCGCGGCTGCTCTCGTGGGGCGTGATCACGTTCACGACCCCGCCGACCGCGTTCGAGCCGTACAACAACGTCGCCGGCCCGCGCACGATCTCGATGCGCTCCGCGCTGCTGGGGTCGACCGTGACGACATGGTCGCCGGAATTGTTCGACAGGTCCCCGGTGCGGACGCCGTCCTCCAGAATCAGCACCCGATCGCCGTCGAAGCCGCGGATGATCGGCCGGCTCGCGCCGGGGCCGAAGCCGCGGACCGCAATGCCCGGCTCGTTCCGCAGGGCGTCTCCGAAACCGGGGACCGACTCTCTTGCGATGTCGAACGAGTCCACCGTGGTGACCGCGTTGAAGGCCTCGTACGTCGTCTCGGCTCCACCCGCCGAGGCGGTCACGGTCACCTCCTCGTGCACGGGCGAGAGGCCCAGCACGAAGTCCGCCGTCACCGTCCCGCCGGGTTCGACGGTCACCGTCTGCCGGCCCGCGGTCAGATGGTCCCGCTGCGCGAGAACCTCGTACGAGCCGGCCGGCACGCGGTCGATCACGAAACTGCCCTGCGTGTCGGTCAGCGCGAAGGCGCCGGAGCCGACGACGAGGATCACCGCGCCGCTGATGAAGTCCCCGTTCTCTTCCAGCGTCACCGTCCCGCGCACGACGCCGCTCTCCTGCGCCGGCAGCGGCGCTACGGTCGAAGCCGTGGCAACCGCGACCGCTCCAAGACATCTCGCAATCCACCGGTATCTGCGCATCGCTCTTTGCATCGCTTCTCCAACCCTCTCCAATCTCGTACCCAACGGTTTCGTCGATCCGGCGCCCGTCGCCGCATGGGACGGCGCGTGCCGCCGAGCCGCCGCCGGACACCGGGGAAACTCCTCCGGGTGCACCGGCGGTCGACAAGCCGAAACGGCGTCCAGGCACGGCCGATGCGACGGCGCGCACGCATTGCCTCGGACGCAGGCGAACTCGCGGGCTATCGCGGCACGACAGGCGAACGGAAATTGCGAACGGGACTAGGCGGGCGGAGCGCGGGCGGGGAGGCGGCGCAAATGACCGGATGCAATCCAACCGCCGGCGACGACCTGTTCGAGCGGCTGCGGGACGTCCGCGAATCCGATCTCCAGGGATCCGGACGGTTCGGCAGCCGGCTGGTGCCGGAGCTGGCAGACTGCGCAGTCATGGTCCGCTGCGTGGTCTTCGTGGCAGATGGCCTCTGCGGCCGTGGCGCCGGCCAGCACGAGCGCCAGGAAGACGATCCAGGCGCGCCAACCGGAACTACGTGCTGCGAGCCCCGCGTGCACGGGGTCTCTCTGGGCCATAAGCTGTCGACGCTAGCAGAGATCGGCCCCAGGTGGCAAGGGGCGCGACCCGACGGCCGCGCCTTGACTCCGGCTCGCCTTTGCTTCTTCAATAGGCGGATGGCGTCCTCGAAGCGCATGACGGCGATGGGTGCGGCACTCTTCGTGGTGCTCGCGCTCGCGTCGGTCGGCGTCGCGCTCCACGAGCACGACGCCGACGTGCAGTCCGCCGCTCACGCGGATTGCGACGCCTGCCATATCCGACACCTGTCGGTAGTCGAGACCGACGGTACGCCGGCGCTGCCGACGCCGGCTCTCGTGGCCCACGGCGTCGTTTCCGCCGGCCCGGATGGCGAGCGCGCCGCGGTTCTCGGCATCCTTGCCACGCGCGGACCGCCCGCGTAGCCGCCCCGTCGCACTTCCCCGCGACACCCCGTATCGCACGATCGTCGGTTGTCGGGCTCGGCGTCGGCACAGGCACGGACGCCGGTGCGCGCCCCGCCCATCCGGAAATCAACGCTCGCACCTGGAGGAACACTGCCATGTCGATTCTTCGCAGAGAACAGCTCGCTTCCCGCTGGATGGCGGTCGCCGCGCTGCTGGCCCTTTGCAGCACGGGCCCGGCGACCGTCGCGCACGCTCAGGATGCTGCCGACCAGCCCTTCATGGCGGGGGCGCCGCTCGACCTGTCGTCGAACGCCAAGACCTACGGCGGCTTCCGCTTCGCCGAGAGCATGGCCTACGACGAAGCCCGCGACCTGTACGTCGCGGTCAACGCCGGGATCGCCCAGAACGTCATTCCGAACGACGGCTACATCTCGCTGATCAACCCCGACGGCAGCGCCCACACGCTGAAGTGGATCGGCGTCAACCGGAACGGCCTGACGTTGAACCACCCCCTCGGCAGCGACATCATCAACGGCCTGCTGTACGTGGCCGACATCAACGTGGTGCGCTGGTTCGACATGGAGAGCGGCGAGCCGCGGGGCAGCGTCACCGTCGAGGACGCGCAGCGCTTCAACGACATCGAGGTCGCCGAGGACGGGACCATCTGGGCCTCGCAGACCGGGACCGAGGAGAGCGGCACCTGGCGCCTGTACCGCATCGGACCGGACGGCGACTCGTCGGTCGTCGTCGAGGGAGCCCCGCTGGCCCGGCCCAACGGCGTAGCCTTCGACCCGGACGGCAACGTCGTCGTGGTGAACATCAACGACAACGCGGTGCTCACGTTCTCGCCCGACGGCGAGCTCGTCAAGACCGAGCACGCCGTGGACGGCGGCAACGACGGACTGGTGATTCTGGACGACGGCACGAAGTACGTCTCCAGCGTCAGGATCGGCACCGTCTCGCGCATCCGTCCCGGAGAAGAGGCCGAGGTCGTGGCGTCCGGCATCCCGAGCGCCGCCTCGATGTCCTACGACTCGAAGCGGAACCGGCTGCTCATCCCGATGAACAACTGGAACGCCATCACCATCGTCGAACTCGACTGATCGGGACCGCGAACGCCGGTCCCCAGACGCAACCATCGACCCGCCGGAACCATGAAGAAGCCGAGCCGGCCGCTCGCGTTCGCAGCGCTGGTGCTGACGTGCGTCCTGCTGCCGGCCGGCTCTTTCTTCCACGAACACGACGAAGGAGACGCGACCGGCGGCGACCACCACAACTGCGTCATCTGCTGTATTGCGCACTACGCCGCGATAGAGGCCCGCGCAGCGCCGACGGCGTCGACGCCCGAACTCACGGCGCTCGCTGCAGCGCGGACGCACTACCGAATCGGCCCGCGCACCGCGCTCGACATCCGACCCACGCGCGGACCGCCCGCGTAGCACCTCCCCCTTGCCGCGTCGACCCGGACGGTCCCCGAGGACCATCCGCGTGTCGGCCGTTCGAATGACGAAATCGGCGGGAGGCTCGCCGGCCGGCGTGGCTGACGAGTGACCGCCGCGGAGGTGGACTCGGGATGCGTGTACGGAATCAGGTAGCTGCTTCGTTCGTTTCGGGCGCAATCGTCGTCGGCGGGCTGTTCGCCGCGGAGACGGCATTCGGACTCGAGGAAACCGGTTCGATCCAGGGAACCGTCGCGGCCGAGGACGGCGGGGTGCCGCTGCCGGCCGCGCGGGTAGCTCTGGAAGGCACCGACATGTCTGCCACAACGGGGGCCGACGGCGCATTCGCGATCGACGGCGTCCCTGCCGGAACGTATCGGCTGACGGTGACGCGCGAAGCCTTTGCGCCGCTCACGTCGCCGGTGACGGTGGCAGTCGGCGAACCCGTGCTTCTCGATCTCCGGCTCCCGGTGCTGGAGTTCGAGGAGAGCGTCGTGGTGACCGCGACGCAGACCGAGCGGGCGGTCACCGAGGTCGCGGCCAGCGTCACGATTCTCGACGCACGGACCATCGAAGCGTCGTCGGCCCGCAACCTGCAGGATCTGCTGCGCCGGACGCCGGCCATCGATCTCGCCGAGACCTCCGGCATGGCCGCCCGCGCCAACTCGTCGCTCGTCATGCGCGGCGTCCCCGGCACCAAGCGGGCCCTGCTCCTGGTGGACGGGCTGCCGGCCAACGATCTGGGTCTCGGCACGCTCGCCGCGCTGAGCCTCGTGCCGCTGGCCTCGGTGGAGCGCGCCGAGGTGGTCCGCGGACCGTTCTCGAGCCTCTACGGCGCCAACGCCTTCGCCGGCGCCATCAATGCCATCACCCGGCCCGGCGAGGGCCCGCCGGTGGCCGACTTCTTCGCCAGTGGCGGCGCGGCCGGCTACTACCAGCTCGGCACGTCCGTGCGCGGCGAAACCGGCCCCGTCGGCTACGCGTTCACCGCGGATCGCCGCAAGATCGACAACGTCTACAACCGCGACACGCGCACCGTGCCGCGCGTCGCCGAAGACCGCAGCCTGCAGCAGGAGACCGTGCCCCTCCGCAACGTCGGGTACGAGGACGTGCGGCTGACGGGCCGGCTGGACTTCTCCGTCTCGGACGCCTGGGACGTGACGCTGCTGCCGCGGATCTCCAGCTACGAGACGGGCCTCGACGTGTCGGCCCGCCTGCCGGTTGCGGTCGACGAGCACAAGCGCGACACGGCGGTGAACCTCGGCGGCATCTTCCGCTACAACGGGGCGGGTCCGCTGTCGGCGCAGATCCGAACCAGCTACCGCTACTCGAACCAGCGTCTCTTCCAGGAGAACTTCACGCTCGCCCCGACGCGGCAGACGACCATCGTCGATCCGCCCGGGCCGGCCGTCGTCGAGTCGGTGTCGCACGGCGTGTTTCCTTTCGCGGCCCTCACCGGCCAGGACACCGACTTCCGCAGCGTGCTCGTCGAGCCGCAGGTCACCTGGGCGCCGAACCTCGCTCACACGGTCGTCCTCGGGGCGAGCTACACGAGCGAGCGCGGCTCGTTCGGCGACAGCACCATCGCCGATCATTCCAACCTGCTCGGCTCGGACGCCACGCTCGCGCGGGTTGCCGCGGGCATCCAGGCCGGCATGGCGGCGGGAGGCGTGCCCAATCCGACCGTCACCCTCGTCCGGGATCCCGCGATCGGCAACGTCTTCCCCCTGTCACGGGGCCAACGGGAGCAGTTCGACATCTTCTCCGCGTACGTGCAGGACGAGTGGGTGCTGGCCGACCGGCTGCGACTGGTCCCCGGCCTGCGCTACGACCAGCACTCGGAGTTCGGCTCGGTCGGTTCGCCGAAGGTGTCGCTGCTGTACGCCCTGACGCCGGCGACGCGAGTGCGCACCTCCGCCGGCCGCGCCTTCCGCGCCCCGAGCCTCTTCGAGCTGTTCGGCAACGTCGTCTTCCACGGTCCCATTCCCGGACTGCCGAATCCGGACCTGGAACCCGAGCACATCACCTCGTTCGACGGCGGGATTCAGCACGAGGTCAGCCGCGCGCTCCGGGCGGAGATGAACGTCTTCCACAACGACATGACGGATCTCATCCAGCTCGTAGTCTCGCCGCAGCGCGACCACTTCGACTGGGTGAACGTCGCCGACGCGCGCTCGACCGGCCTGGAGCTGGTGGCGAACGGGCAGGCGGCCTCGTGGCTGGGCTACTACGCCAACTACGCGTACACGGACAGCGAGGACCGCGCCACCGGCAACCCGCTGGCGCTGGTGCCGCGGCAGAAGGTCAACGCGGGCATCCAGTTGGGGGCGGCGCTCGGGTCGTGGCGCCTGACCGGGTCCGTCGATCAGCGCTGGGTCGGCGAGCGGACGCAGAGCTCGCAGGGCGTCCCGGTGCTGCTCGACGAGTACATGCGCACCGACCTCGCGGTCTACCTGCATCCCAACGACGACCTGCGTGTGGGTGTTCACGTCCTGAACGTGATGGATGCCGACTACCAGGAAACGGCGGCGAGCCCGACGCTCGGACGTCTCGTTTCGGTGAGCCTGGCGATAACGCCTTTCTAGACCGGAGGATCCGATGACTGCCAGGACAGAACCGGCACGCGAGCGGACGGTGAGGACCCGGCTGGCCGACCTGTGGTCCCATCGCAAGCGGATCGCGGCGGCGGTGCTCGCGGCGGCGGTGCTCTGGGGCGGGTTCGCGGCCTACCAGCGCCATCTCGCGGTGACCCGAGTCGCCTTCGTCAACTTCCCCGGCTTCCAGCTCGCGCGCATCGAGCGCGCGCGACCGCACGGCGCGGTGCGCATCGAGCCGCTGGACATGGCGACGCTGGACCGGGCCGCCGACTATCCGGTCGTCTACATCTTCGGACGCGGCCTGCAGCTCGAAGAGGCGCAGCTCGAGCACCTGCGCGAAGCCGGCCGCCGGGGCGCGCGCCTGTTCGTGCAGGGGGCCACGAACCCGGCCCTCGACGTCACCAACCTGCGCGGCGCGCAGCTCGACGCCGTCAACGGCTACCTCGAGTTCGGGGGCGCCGACAACTACGCCCGGCTGCTCAACTTCTCGCGCGTCGAGCTCGACGGCAAGGCGTTCCGCTCGGATCCGGTGCAGCCCCCGGTCGAGCGTTCCATGGACGTGCTGTTCCATCTGGACGACGACCTGACGTTCGAGACCGTCGACGCGTTCGACGCCTACTACGACGCGCAGGGTCTGGCGAAACCGAACGCCCCGAACATCGCCCTGATCACCAGCGTGCCCGGCCCGTTCAACGCCAACCGGGATCACGTCGATGCGTTCATCCAAGCGCTTGAGGGCCGCGAGTGGAACGTCTACCCGATTGCCGCCGTCGAGAAGCGCCTCGACTTCCTCAAGGAGATCGAACCCGATCTCGTGGTGCTGATGCCGCACGGCCGGCTCACCCTGGGCCGCGCCGACGAGGCGATCGCGTGGCTGCGGGAGCGCGACATCCCCATGCTGACGCCGCTCTCGGTGTTCCAGAACCACGACGAGTGGGTGACCGACCAGCAGGGAATGGCCGGCGCCCTGCTCACGATGAGCGTCGTGCTACCCGAGCTCGACGGCGGCATCGCACCCTACGCGGTGGCGGCGCAGTTCACCGACGCGGACGGCTACGAGATCTTCGACGTGGTGCCGGGGCGGCTCGACACCTTCTGCGACCTCGTCGAGCGCTGGCTGGCGCTGAAGGCGAAGCCCAACCGCGACAAGCGCGTGGCCATCTACTACTACAAGGGACCGGGCAAGAACGCCATGCACGCCGGCAGCATGGAGGTGGCGCCGAGCCTGCTGAACCTGCTGCGCTCGCTGCGCGACGCCGGCTACACGGTCGAGGGGCTCCCCGAGACCGACGACGAGTTCTGGGAGCTCGTCCAGGCAAAGGGCCCGGTGCTCGGACCGTACGCGCGCGGCGCGTTCGAGGAGTACGTGGCCACCGGCGATCCGGCCCTGGTGCCGGCCGCCGAGTACGCCGCGTGGATGGCGGCGGACCTCGAGCCGGGCATGCGCGACGCCGTCGTCGAGCAGTACGGCCCCGCCCCGGGCGAGTACATGACGGTCGGCGAGGGCGACGAGACCGCGCTGGCGGTGGCCCGCGTGCAGTTCGGCAACGTCGTCATCCTGCCGCAGCCCCTGCCGGGCGTCGGCGACGACACGTTCCGGCTCGTGCACGGCGCGCGGAAGGCCCCGCCCCATCCCTACGTGGCCTCCTACCTGTGGACCCGCAATGCCTTCGGGGCCGACGCCGTGATGCATCTCGGCACGCACGGCAGCCTGGAGTTCAGGCCCTGGAAGCAGATTGCGCTGTCGACATTCGACTGGTCGGACGCCCTCGTCGGCGGGCTCCCGCACGTCTACGTCTACGTCATGAGCAACATAGGCGAGGGGATCATCGCCAAGCGCCGCTCCTACGCCACCACGGTGACCCACCTGACGTCCCCGTTCATGGAGGGCGGGCTGTACGAGGGGCTGCGGCCGCTGCGAAACCGGCTCGACAGTTATCGCAACGCAGCCGACGGGCCGGTCCGGGCGGAGCATGCGCGCACGATCCGACGCCTTGCGACGGAGATGAACCTGCACGTCGACCTCGGCCTCGACCCCGACGCGGCGTGGTCGGCGGACGACTTCTTCCGGCTGAGCAACCACGTCGAGACCATCGACGGGGAGAAGGTCGCGCAGGGCCTCTACACCCTCGGGAACGCCTTCACGGAGGCGGAGGTCGACTCGACGGCGGAGCTGATGGCGATCGATCCGATCGCCTACGCCCTGGCCCGCATCGACACGATCAAGCGTGCGGTCGACGCCGCCGACCTGGAGGACGAGGTGCTCTTCGAGCGCCGCTACCGCCGGCGGGCCCGCGACGCCTATGCGCGGCGGGTGGCGGGCGGCGACGCCGATGCGGTGCTCTCCGACCTGGTGGCGGACGCCGACCGGCAACACGCCCACGCCTGGCGGGAAGCGGCGCGCCGGCCGTCGGACGACGACATCATCCGCGGGTTCATCTCGATGGGCGCGGGCAGCCGCAACCGGCCGGACGCGACCGTGTCCGCAGCCCGCGCGGGCGAACTCGAGGACCTGGTGGCGCGCATCCTGCCGCATCCGCGCAAGGTCGAATTCGTCGAGCGGATGCAATCGGAGCAGGAGTTCGCGCGGACGTCGCAACTGCTGGATCCCGTGCAGCGCGAGCGCGCGAAGACCATCGCCGCGGTCATCCCCCCGATGGCCGAGGCCATCGAGATCGCCGAGGACCCGGACGTTTTCGCCCTGCTGGAGGTGATGCAGGACGCGGCGCTCCGCGAGCGGACCTTCGCCCTGCTGAAGGACCCGGGACTCGTCGACCGCGTTGAGGAGGAAAAGCGGCGGCTGGCGGCGGAGCGGCTCGCGTTCGCCCTCGATGCGCCTCAGGTCGAGGCGCTCGGGCGGGCCTGGGGCCACGAATCGGCCGGCGAGCTGGTGACCGCCGCCAGCGAGGACATCGAGAAGGCCCTGGAAGCAGCCACCTTCTACCGGGAGCACCGCGCGGCGCTCGGCGGCCAGCTTCGGGAGGTCGACGCGCCAGCGGCGGATCGCCTGCGAGAAATCCTCGACGACCCGTCGTTCGACCGGCGCCTCGACGGCGCCGTCGGCGCCGCGGAGATCGAGATGGAGAAGCGAGCGGCCCGGGACGCGGAGCTCGCACGCGCAGTCCTGACGCTGGAAGCGAGCGTCGCCGGCATCGACCGGCATCGGCAGGGCCTGCGCAACAGCACGGATCTGGAGCTCGGGAGCGTGGCACGCGCCCTCGGCGGCGGCTATGTGGAGCCTTCGCCCGGAGGTGACCCCATCGTCAACCCCGACGCCGTCCCCACCGGTCGCAACCTCTTCTCCATCGACGCCGAGAAGACCCCGTCGCCGGAGGCGTGGACGGTGGGGCGCGGTCTGGCGGAGGCGCTCCTCGAGGAGCACCGGCGGCGGCACGACGCGTATCCCCGGAAGGTCGCGTTCACGCTCTGGCCCACCGACTTCATCGGCACCGAGGGCGCGACCATCGGCCAGATCTTCTACCTGCTGGGCGTCGAGCCGGTCTGGGACGCGTTCGGGAGGGTCGCCGACCTGCGCCTGATGCCGGCGGCCGACCTCGGCCGGCCCCGCATCGACGTCGTCGTCCAGACCGCCGGCCAGCTCCGGGACCTCGCCGCCTCGCGCCTCGCGCTCATCAACCGCGCCGTCGCGATGGCGGCCGAGGCTCGCGATGCGGACGGGCACGCCAACTTCGTCCAGGCGGGGCGCCTGCGGGCGGAAGAGGTGATGAAGGAGAAGGGCCTGTCGCCCGCGGACGCGCGCCGCTACTCGACGCTGCGGGTCTTCGGCGGCGTGAACGGCATCTACGGGACGGCCATCATGGAGATGGTCGAAAGTGGCGACCGCTGGGAGGACGATGCCGAGGTTGCCGGCCAGTACCTGCGCAACATGGGCGCCGTCTACGACGAAGGCGAGCTCTGGAGCTTCTACGCCGAGGGCATCTTCGAGGCGGCGCTCGCCGACACCGAGATCGTCGTGCAGCCGCGGGAGAGCCACACCTGGGGCGCCCTCAGCCTGGACCACGTCTACGAGTTCATGGGCGGGCTGAGCATGGCCGTCCGCCACGTGACCGGCCGGGACGCCGACGCCTACTTCAACGACTTCCGCAACGCGCAGCGGCCGCGGGTGACCGACCTCACCGAGACGGTCTGGACCGAGGCGCGGTCGACGCTGCTGAACCCGGCCTACATCGGCGAGATGCAGGAGGGCGGCGCCTCGTCGGCCGAGCACTTCGCCGAGACGTTCCGCAACACCTACGGGTGGAACGTGATGAAGCCGGCGGCCATCGACGACGCGCTCTGGAACGAGCTGTACGAGGTGTACGTCGACGACCGCTACGACATCGGGATCGAGGACTTCTTCCGCCGCGAGAACCCGTACGCACTGCAGGAGATGACGGCGGTGATGCTTGAGACCGTGCGCAAGGGCTACTGGGAAGCCTCGGCGCGGCAGGTCGAGGTGCTGGCGGAGTTGCACACCCGCCTGGT
This sequence comes from Acidobacteriota bacterium, assembly GCA_009861545.1. Lineage (NCBI taxonomy): Bacteria > Pseudomonadati > Acidobacteriota > Acidobacteriota bacterium. Next base: position 59,247 of record VXME01000110.1, read on the forward strand.
GGAGGAGTTCGAGGCGGGCTGCAGCGGGTTCGTCTGCGACAACGCGGCCCTGGCGACGTTCATCGCCGAGCAGGCCCCGGCAGACCTCGCGGCGAGCTATCGGAGCGAGCTGCAGCGGGCGCTGACGTCGAGCGTGGAGCTGACCGAGGCGAGCGTGGTCCTGGCGGACCAGGACGCCGAGGCGCGGCCGGCCGATGCGCCGGCGAACCAGCCGCCCGCGCGACGCCTGGCCTACCTGGGCGCAATCATAGTCGCCGGGCTGCTCGCGATCGCGCTGCTCGTCCTGCGGCGCCGGAGCACGACCTGACACGGGCGTAAGGGGGCCTTCGACGCAACCCGGGAACACGAGCAGTTCGAGACTGGAGACGACCATGCGATGCACCCCTGCAGCCTCCGCCCTGTTGGCGGCGGTCATCCTGGCGAGCGGAGCAGGCGCGGGCGACGGCGTGAGGGCGCACGCGCAGTCCCCCTTGATGCCGGCCGCGCCACCCGAGACCGCGCCGCCTCTCCCGCACGCATCAGCGGACGTGTCCGGGGCCTACGCCGGCGACGTGCTCTACATGCATGCAGGAGAGCAACCGCCCGCCTCCCGCACTGCCGCGGGCGCCGGGAGGGCCGCTCTCTACGCGCTCTCCCCGGCCGACGCGTTCTGGAGGACGGTCTGGACCGGCAGCCCGGTACTCGGCTCGGTGCTCGTCAGCGACGGCGAGGACCTCTACCGCGTGGGAGGCGCCGAGATCACGGGCGCCCGTCGGGCCCGCCCCGACCTGCAGCGGTGGGACCAGGCGGATGGGGAGTGGGTCGACCTGACGCCGATGCCGTCGGGCAGGACGGACCACGCGGCGGTGATTGTCGGGCAGCGGCTCTGGGTGCTCGGCGGCTGGGCGCCCTCGGCGGTGGCCGAGAGCCCCCGAGCGCGCCTCCGCCCGCCCGCCGTGCCGGCCGAGGACTGGCGCGACGACGTGCTCGTCGCCGACCTCGACGCGGACCCGGTGACCTGGACGGTGGTCGAGACGGCATCCCTGCGCCTGCATTCCCTTGCCGCGGCCGTCCACGAGGACGCCGTCTGGCTCGCCGGGGGCATGACGCCCGGCGGGCCGGCGCTCGACGTGCAGCGGCTGGACCTGCGGACCCGGACCCTGGCGCCCGCGCCCGTTCCGCCGATTCGCGGCCGCAGCCGGGGCGTCGGCCTGGGCATGGCCGCGACCGGCGGGAACCTGTACGTGAGCAACGTGAACCAGTTGTTCCGTCTCGACGCCGGCGGACGCGCCTGGCAGGCGCTCACCTACGACATCGCGCCGGAACGTGCCTACCACGCCCTGGTCGGCGGACCCGGCGTGCTGCACATCGTGGGGGGAGCCGCGCACGGCCGCACCCACGCGGTGGTCGACCGGGTCGAGGCGGCCTCGCTGCGGCCGAGCGACGTGCTCGAAACGCCGCGGCGGACGGCGGGCGCGGCAGGCGACCGGCCGCCGCTGGCCGGAGCCCGGCGCTGGCCCGGCTTTCGGGGAGCGGCGTTCGGTCACAGCCAGGCCCGCGACCTTCCGCTGGCCTGGTCGGACGACGAGAACCTCGCGTGGCGGCACGCCATCGGCGGCTACGGCCAATCGAGCCCCGTGGTCTGGGACGGGCACGTGTTCGTCACCGCCATCGACGGCCCGCGGCGCGAGACGCAGATCGTCGAGGCCGTCGACGCGCGGACCGGCGAGCTGCGGTGGCGCCACACCCTGGCGTCGAGCCAGCCCGTCGAGGTCACGAACTTCGTGGCCAAGGGCGCGCCGACGCCGCGAGTCGACGCCGAACGTGTCTACTACCTGTTCGAGAGCGGCGACCTCGGCGCGCTGCGCCATGACGGCGAGCCGCTCTGGTCCCGGTCGCTGAAGGCGGACTACGGCGAGATCGAGGGCTACGGCCTCGGCGGCTCGCTCGCCGGCAACGACGAGTCGCTGTTCGTCCTCGCCGCCCACGACGGTCCGTCGTACCTGCTGGCCGTCGATGCAGCCACCGGCGAGACGCGGTGGAAGGCGGATCGTCCCGCCGCGTCGGCCTGGACGACGCCGATCGTCGTGCCCTGGGAGGACGGCGAGCTCGTGGTGGTCAGCATCGACGGCACGGTCGAGGCGTACGACGCGGGGACCGGCGAACGGGTCTGGTGGATCGACGGGCTCTCCGGCAACAGACTCCCGTCGCCGATCCTCGCCGGGGGGCGCATCGTCGTCTCGTCGTCGGACTCCCGGTCCAACCTCGTCCTGCCCGTCGGGCACCGGGGACGGCTCGCGGAGGAACAGGTCGTCTGGCGCGGCCGCAGCGCGACGGCTTCGATGTCGTCGCCGGTCGTGAACGGCGAGGCGATCTACTTCATCAACTCCCGGGGCGTCATCCGCTGCCTCGAGCTGGACTCGGGCCGGTCGCGGTGGGCGACCCGCCTCGCGTCGGCCGCGTGGGCGACGCCGATCGTCAACGGCGACCGCGTCTACGTGTTCGGGACCGACGGCGTGGCCTCGATCTTCGCCGCGGACGCGGCCGAGCCGCTCGAGCTGGCGAGGAACTCGCTGACCGTCTCCGAGCGCGTGTACGGCACGGCCGCCGTCGACGGCGGGCTGCTCGTCAGGACGGGGCGGGAACTGATCCGCATCGGGCGCGGCGGCGGCACCGGGCGCTGAAGACGGGGCCTCGGGCGGTCGCCGCGCAGGCAGGTATCCTGATGCAGCAATCGTCGTCTGGGCCCAGCGCGAAGTTCCTGCGACGGCGGAGAACGACCTGACACCCGCGAACCATGGAGGCGGTACTCGACATCGTCGCGGGAACGGGTGTCGTCCTGTTCCTGCTGGCGCTGGCGTACATCGAGCGTGCCTGGGGCCGGTTGCTGGCCGTCGCGATGGTCGCGGCAATCGCCTACGCCGTGCACCCGATCGCGGTGCGCCAGAGCCTGCCCGCCTTCGTCGGCGCCCTGGACGGTGTCGACCTCCAGACGCTGGCCGCCGTCCTCACGCTCGACGGTGTCCTGGGCTGCACCGGGGCGACCCTGCTGCTGGGAGCCCGTGGCGCGGCCTCCGCGAAGAATCTCCACGGACTCTCGGAAACTCGGCACGGCCTGCCCTTGCATCGCCTCCGGCGACTCGCGGCACACCATGTCGGCGTCATCCCCGCGCCGGCGCTGTTCTACCTGGAGATGAAGGCGTTCGACGCGTCACCATGGCCCTTCTCGACGACCGCCCTGGCGCTGTGCGGCGCCGTCGTCGTTGCCGGTCTCGCGGGGAGCGAGGCGATTCGACGGCTGCTTCCGGATCGGGATCTACGGGCCGAGCTGCGCCTGCTCGTGCACGCCGCGCAGGTGATGCTGGCGGCCGGGCTGACCGCGTTCGCCTTGCAGGGCGGTGTGAACCGCTCGGCGGCGGCGCTCGAAGCGGGGCCCCATGCCGTCGTCGCCGCCGCGGCGGCGCTCGGGATCGGCATCGGTTACTGGAGCCATCGCCGGCGCCTGCGCCGCGGCGCAGAGTGAGACCGTGGAACCGCCGACACGTCCGTTCTCCTCCGGGAAGTCCCGCTCGGCGCCGGGCCGCATCGCAGAGTGAAGCCCCATGGAGCTGTTGACCCGCACCCTGTATCTGCTCTCGACCGGCCTGCTGGTCCCGGTCATCGTCCTGCTGCTGATCCTCTTCGCCCGATCGCTGCTGCTCGCCGGACGCACCTACGGCGCCTGGCTGTCGCGGCTTCGGTTCCGATCCGCGTTGCGCCCGCTGCTCGACCGGCTCGATCGCGACAACGCGGAGTCCCTGCTCCGCGACGCCGACCTGCCCCCCGAGCCGCGGTGGAAGCCGGCGATCTGGCGTCTGCTCGACCACGGCCGGTCGGCGGCGCAGCGCGAGAAGGCGCTCGCCGACTTCGAGGCGGGCTGCGAGGAGGACCTCGCGCCGGCGCGGACCATGGCCCGCCTGGGCCCGATGCTCGGCCTGATGGGAACGCTCATCCCGATGGGACCGGCGCTGGTGGGACTGGCCGCCGGCGACATCGCGACGATGGCCGAGAACCTGCAGGTGGCCTTCTCGACCACGGTCGTGGGCCTCTTCGTCGGCGGCATCGGCTTCGCCGTCTCGCAAGCGAAGCAACGCTGGCACGGCGAGGCGCTCAACGACCTGGAGTTCGTGAGCGGGCTCATCGGCGAACGGACATCCACACAAGAAGAGTAGTCGTCTCGCCCCCGGGGGGCCTCGCCCCATCGGCGAACAGACGTCCACACAAGAAGCAGGAGGCCCGGATGGCAGGCAGGAGACGGCGGCGGCGGCTCGGCGCCGCGTTTCGTGACGACACCGACCCGCTCGGCGCCATCGCGAACCTGTTCGACGTCGCCATGGTCTTCGCCGTGGCGCTCATGGTCGCCATGGTCAGCCGCTGGCAGTTGACGGAGTTCCTCACGCAGGAGGACTTCACGATGGTCAAGAACCCCGGCACCGCAGAGATGGAGATCATCACCCAGGAGGCCGGCGAGATCACCCGCTATCGGGCCGAGGACGTGAACGACGCCGCGGGCCGCCGCGGCCGGCGGGTCGGCATCGCCTACCAACTCGACAGCGGCGAGATCATCTACGTGCCGGAAGCGCCCTGACCCGGTCCACTACCGGACAGGGCGGTAGTTCTCCTCGAGGCCAGGTGCATACACCGGCGGACTGCCATACGGCTCGCCCCGGAGGAACTCGATGGAACGCCCTTGCGTGAGGCCGTCGAGTTGCTCCGACGCGTCCTGGAACGCCACGAAGTCCGGTCCGTTGCCGCCCATGCCGACCGCGCCGTCACGGACCGCGAGAAAGTGCTCGTAGCTGGCGTAGCGGGCCAGGTAGTACACCTCGTCGTAGTCGTCGCTCTCGACCGGGTCGCTGTTCGGCAGGTACGCGACCCGCCACAGGCCCACTGGCCGAACCCCGATCTTCTCCACGTAGGGCCAGACCCGATCGCGGGCGATGGCGTGATACTCCTCGAAGGCGCCCTTCCCGATCCGCGAGTGCTCCAGCGCGAGCAGGCCGTCTCCGGGCCGAGCCCGGCCCAACCGCACCGGGTAGGGTGCGGAAGAGGCCGGATCGGGGCTGCCGTCTATCTGCTCGTAGCGTTCGACGAGCCCGGGCATGTAGAGCGGGCGGATCTCCGCCAGGTAGCCCTGCAGAAAGATGCCGCCGCGGGATCCCTGCTGGTACTGGCGGCGGGTGCGTAGCGCCTCCCGCGACGCATCGCTGAAGCCGCCGTCGCCGCCGAGCCGCCCGGCGCCTCCCGTATCGCCGGCGAGGGCGCCGCCGCGGGTGGCCTGCCAGTGCTCGTAGCTGGCGTATCGCGCGAAACGAAGCGCCTCGTCCCGGCCGGGCGTGGCGTCGTCGCCCGCGGGATAGACGACCTCGAAGTCGCCGAGTATCCGAGCGCCCAGCCTCTCGAACCAGGGCCACACCCCCGACCGGCTGGCTTCATGCCAGGCCTCGTAGCGGCCTTCCTCGAGATAGGCATGGCGCATCATGATGACTTCCTGCTGCCCCACTCTGGGCACGTCGTTGCGGACCGGGGTGGGCGCCTGGGCCCCCGGCGCCGGACCGAGCGCGAGCGCTGCCAGTCCGACCGCCATGACGGCGGTTCGTGCTCTACGGTTCTTCATGACTGCGACTCCTGGTGCGACGTTGCGATTCCGAGATCTGCCCTGACTGTCCCCGCACATTCGGCTCACACGTCGTTGGCCCTCGCTTCTAGATCGGCGCAGCCGTCGATGAGCACGTCAAACGGTTCGGCATCATCGAGCATGCCGCCGGAGACCATCCGCTCGTAATCTTGCCGCAGCGCGTCCCGAGCGGGTCCCTCGGGAACCAGTTGCATCCCGCCGGAAACGGCAGCGCTGTAGTCGATCCATCGGCCGCCGGAATCCTTCTCACGGAAGAACGCCGCCTTGTGGCGCGCCACCGACAGGGCGAGCGAGCGGTCGGCGAGCGCCTTGCCCGCATATCCGGTCTCGTCCAGACGAACGACGTCATGCCAATGACGAGACAGCCGATCGCCCCGCTGACGCTGCTGGCGACAGAACACGTGCATCGCGGTCGCCTTTTCCCAGAAGGTACGTTCGGCCATCATGACCGACGGCGAGGCCGTCGGAAAGACGATGTCGGGAAGATGACGCGCCGCATCGCACGCGACGGGGCACGTCTCGTGGGGTTCGCCGGTTCCACGCGCCCCGAACTCGACGACAACTTCGGGCCGAACGAATCCGTAGGCGTCGAGCACCGGTTCGTAACGAAGGACGAGCCGTTCGCCAGAGGCGCTGACTTCGCCGGAGAGGCCCGGCCGGCCGAGGCCCTCGCCGACCGCCGCTAGCGCCTCGCCCCGGACCCACTCGGTGAGGCGTGAGCGGATCGCCCTGCTCCAGCGTTGCTCCTGACTTCGCGTGGACGGCAACGCCTCGGTGCCGGCGCCGGTCACGAGATCGGGCGCGAAGGCGCGGATGTCGTATGTGACATCGATGTCCTCCGAGAACCGGCGGATGGCGTGGTAGGCCTTGGCGAGCGACGTGCCGCCCTTGAACACGAGGTCGGTACCGAACGGCGCGCCGAAAAGGACACGCAGCATCCGGACGATCCAGACGTCCTTCTCCAGGAGGAACGCTCGCCGCCCGCCCGCTTGCTGAGCGACGTTCAGCGCCTCGCGCCTGTCTCGAACCGACAACGACTCGAACGGGGTCTCAGCCATGCGCGACGAGCAGGCTCACCGGCTCCGCCATCCAGTGCGGCATGGTCGCCCGCGCCTCGGCGAGATCGCTGATGTCCTCGGGAGACAAGCCCGGCAGAACGGCCTCGAGCCCTACTCGGACCTCGGTCGGGCCGAGCCACGCCAGCGCGCGGATGATCTCGCCCGCCCGGCGCCGGGGAGCGGCGAGCTGCCAGCGCGGGGCGTGCCGCAGGTCAACGTCCAGATTGCCGAAGCGCAAGCGGCGCCCGGAACCGGAGGTGAGGTAGACCGACCGGATCGGGATCTGGGTGGTGAACCCGAGCACGTGCGCCGCCGCACCGCCGCAAGGGACGATGGTCACGTTCCACAGATTCGCGAGTGCGTCGAGCGCCTTGTCGAGGTTGGGTGCGCAGGGCCCGAACCGGGTCTCGACGGGGCGCATGTAGATCCCCTGACAGATTCGCATCAGTCTCCCCGAGCGGGCGAGCCGCGAGAGAGCCTGGTCGACGGCCGTGCGGTTGCCGAGATGAAGCAAGGCGCCAGCGCAGATCGGCGTGGCTTCGGGGAGCGAGCGGGCGTGCGCCACGATACGCTTCGACACGCTGTGCATGATGATGGGCGGCTGAGCCGATGTGTCAGAAATATGATAGTTATATTGACATCCTTCTTCAAGGGCGCTTGCCTCCCTCCTGGCGCGGGACCGAGACCCCGCAGGGCCCGACCGGCAGGCGAAGGGAGCGATCAGACCGCCAGCCAAGCGACGCGGGTGAAACATGCACGACCGGATTCGTCGAGAACTGCAACGGCTCGCCACGCGGCGCGTGGTCATCCCGACAGCGCTGGCCGCGCTGCTCTGCGTGGCCGGCTTCGAGTGGCGAGACGCTCGACTGGATGGTCTCGAGCTCCTCGACACCCGGCAGTGGTACACGCCCGAGCAGGCCGCGGACTTGTTCGGAGCGCTCGATCAGCTCGACTCGCGGGCAAGGGCCGTCTACGCCTGGACCGAGGTGTCGATCGACATGATCTTCCCGATCGCCTACGGCCTGCTCTTCGCGCTCCTGCTGCTTCGCGTCCTCGGGGACGGACGGCCGTTCTACCTGCTGCCGATCGCGGGGGCCGCAGCGGACGTCCTCGAGAACCTCTCCATCGCCTTGCTGGCCTCGACCTACGACGGTGACCCGACGTCCTGGTCGAGAGTGGCGGCGATCTTCACGCTGCTGAAGAGCGTGTTGATCCTGGCGACGCTGGCCGCGGCGGTCGGCGGGGCGATTCGACGGCTGTGGGTGATTCGACGTGAAAGTGGTTGGAACGCGCGCCGCAGGGGGCTATGATGCCGGGTAATCGCATCCCGATGCGGAGGACAGAATCATGATGATCACCAGGAAGGCCATCCCCCGGCGAACCGTGCTCCGCGGCGCCGGCGCCGCGCTCGCGCTGCCGCTGCTCGACGGCATGGTGCCGGCGCTGACCGCGCTGTCGAAGACCCCGGCCCGGCGGGTTTCCCGTTTCTGCGCGGTGTACGTGCCGAACGGGATCATCATGAAGGACTGGACGCCGGCCGCCGAAGGGAGCGCCTTCGAGTTCACGCCGACGTTGAAGCCGCTCGCGGCCCATCGCCGGCAACTGCTGGTGGTGAGCGGGCTCGACAACACCGGGGCCAGCTCGCGGACCGGGAACCCCGGGTCGCACGCCAAGCCGGCCGGCGCCTTCCTGACCGGGGTCGAGCCGCTCCAGACGACGAGCAGCTCGAGCCTGGACCTGGGCATCTCCATGGATCAGATCCTGGCGAAGACGATCAGCCAGGACACGCCGCTGCCGTCGCTGGAGTTGGGCCTGGAGGGCGCCGACACCGTCAACGGCGTCGGGACGTGCGGCGTCGGCTTCAATTGCGCCTACCAGAACACCCTGGCATGGGCCGGCCCGTCGACGCCGCTGCCGGTGGAGCCGAACCCGCGCGTGGTTTTCGAGCGTCTGTTCGGCGACATCGGCAGCACGGATCCGGCCGCGCGGAACGCCCGCCTGCGCCGGCAGAGCAGCATCCTCGACTCCGTGCTCGACAAGGTCCGCCACCTGCACGGCGACCTCGGGCATCGCGACCAGCGGAAGATCGACGAGTACGTCGACTCGGTCCGCGAGATCGAGCGGCGCATCCAGAACGCCGAGGCGGACGGCCGCGAGCTGCCGCTGGTCGACTCGCCGGCCGGCATCCCGGTGGACTACGACGAGCACGCGCGGCTGATGTTCGACATGCAGGCGCTTGCGTTCCAGACCGATTCGACGCGCGTCATCACGTTCCAGATCGGCCGCGAGCAGAGCGGTGCGACGTACCCGCAGATCGGCGTCTCGGACTCGCACCACCCGATCTCGCACCACGGCGGCGACCCGAAGAAGATCGCCTCCCTGCAGCGCATCAACGCCTACCACGTCTCGCTGCTCGGCTACTTCCTCGACAAGCTGGCGGCGACCGACGACGGCGACGGTTCGGTCCTCGACAACGTCGCCATCCTGTACGGCAGCGCCATCAGCGAGGGCAACCGGCACGATTCCCGGAACCTCCCGCTGCTGCTGGCCGGCGGGGCGGGCGGACGCCTCGCCGGCGGGCGCCATCTCCGGTATCCGCGCCGCACCCAGCGGCTGACGAACCTGCAGTTGACGCTGCTCAACCTGCTGGGGGTGCCGGCGGAGAAGTTCGGCGACAGCACCGGCGAGCGGCTCGGCGAGCTTGCCGGCGTCGCACGGGCGACCACGGGCTAGGACTTGCACAGGCCAGGAATTGCGCCCTCCCGCGTCGTGCGGAAGGGCGCAACCCCGGCACGGTGCAGCCTTTCCCCGCGTTCACGGAAGCGTCGGCATCGTGAGCTCGCTGCCGGGCGGCCGCTGCACGTCGAACGCCTTCAACGTGTAGTTCACCAGCGTGTAGTGGCCGATCAGGCCGGCGATGTCCATCAGGCCCTGGTTGCCGAAGATCCGCTGCGCCGCCTCGAACGCCTCGTCGCTCAGCTTCGGCTCGCGGATCAGCTCGCGGACGACGCGGATGATGGTCCGCTCCGGCTCGTTCAACCCGGGCAGCTCTCCGGCGTCGGCCAGCGGGGTGTCCCACCGCAGCAGATCGATGATCTCCTCCTCGAGCCCCGCGCTGCGGCCCAGCCCTTCGTGGGCGGACCACTCGTACTGGCTGTTCAGCGCGCGGGCGGCGGTCAGGATGGCGAGCTCGGCGAGCCGCTGGTCCCGGTTGCCGTCGGCGCCGTAGCGCAGGTAGGAGCTGGCCGGGAACAGGTGCTCGGCCATGAGCGGGCTGTTCATCCACATGCCGATCGGGCCGCGCAGGCCGGTGGCGTAGCGGCTGCCCGGATTGACGATGACGTCGTACGCCCGCTGGCCGTCGGCGTCGAGGGAGTCGCGCGTGATCTGCGGCACGCGCGCCCACGAGTCCTCGTGGATGCCCGACGGGATGTCCTCGGGCGTGACGACGTGCGGCGTGAAGTCGCCGCTCTGGGCCGACGCGGCTACGGCGAATGGGGCGCCGGCCCCGGCCGCGACGATGCCGACGACGGCGGCGAGCGCGGCGACGCACGCGGTTGCGATCAGGTGATTCAGCTTCACGGGTCTCCTCCTTGTTCGATGTTCGGCAACGCGATGTAGTCGTGCCCGGCCACCGGTTCAACGGTGTAGCCGAGCGTCTCCAACCGGTCCCAGGTAGCGTGGATCCGCTCCCGCACGGCGGGCGACGCCGTCGCGTAATCCTCGCCGCCCATGATCTCGATCAGGATCGCCGGCCGGTTGCGGCGGATGGTCTCGACGGCTCCTGCGAGCACCTCGTTCTCGTAGTGCTCCACGTCGATCTTCAGCAGCGACACGCGCTCGAAGCCGAAGCTGTCGAGGCTGCGCAGCTCCGCCCGGTCGCCCCCGGCGCCGACGCCGGTGCCGCCCTCGTTGCCCTGCGTGGCGGGATTCATCTCGATGACGCGCGTCTCCCCCGCGCCGATCGCATAGCGCAGCGGCACGACGTTGTTCAGACCGTTCAGGGCGAGGTTGTGGTACAGCTCGCGGTAGATCTTCCGCTGCGGCTCGAACGCGTAGACGCGGCCCCAGGGCCCGACCAGGCGGGCGAGCGACACGGTGTGGCTGCCGATGTGCGCCCCGACCTCGACCGCCACGGAGCCCGGCTCGACGTGCTCCTCGAACAGCTCCGCCTGGTGCCGCTCCCACGCGTAGCCGGCCACGATGACCTGCTTGATCATGTCGGACGGATCGTCGATGAAGAAGCGGCCGACGCCCGCGACCTCGTGCTGCTCGTATTCCTCGATCGGGAACGCGTTGAGATGGCGCCGTGTCCTCTCCACGTCGTCGAGCAGCGCCGGGGCCACGGACGCGATCGGCAACGGGACGTAGTCTTCGGGAGGATTGCCCGGCCCGCAGGCCAGCAGCACGCCCGCGGCGATCGCCGGGATCGACGTCCGTCTCGTCAACGACTTCACCCACGCGACTCGCCGCCCCGCGATCGAACCAGGGTCCATCGCCGCCAATACTACAGGGGCGGCGCTGCCGCCGGCGGCGGCCGGCGCGCGCTCACCCGTCCCGCGCCGCCCGCCGCAGGACCTCGCCGGTCCGCGCCGCCGCCGCCGCCCAGTCGAACCCCCCGGCCCGCTCCCGTCCCAGCTCGGCCAGACGCCCGCGCAGGATCTCGTCGTGCGCGAGCGCGACCAGCGCCCGCTTCCAGGCCGCGGGATCGTGCACCGGCGCGAAGACGGCCGCATCGCCGGCGACCTCCCGGAACACCGGAATGTCGCTCGCCACGACCGGCGTGCCGGCCGCCATTCCCTCGACCAGCGGCAGGCCGAAGCCCTCGTACAGCGAGGGACAGACGACGGCGAGCGCTCCGCGGTAGAGGGCGGCCAACGCGTCGTCGTCGACGTAGCCGGGATGATGCAGCCAGCCGGCCGCGGCGGCGCGGTCGAACGCCGCGTGCAGCGCCTCGCTCTTCCAGCCCCGCCGGCCGCACAGCAGGAGCGCCGGCGCCGCCGGGTCGTCGGCCACCCACGACTCCCACACGCCGAGCAGCAGCTCGATGTTCTTGCGCGGCTCGATGGTGCCGACGTGCAGCATGTAGCGCCCGGGGGTTCCGGGAGGCGGCGCCCCGCCCTTCCGCGTCGACAGGTGCCCCGGACCGTGGTGAATCGCGGTGACCCGCGCCGCCCCGATCGCCTCGGTCGCGAGGAGCTCGTCGCGAACCGTGCGCGACACGGTGATCACGGCGCTCGCGCGGGCCAGCGTGCGATGGAACTGCGCATCGAGAGCGGCGCGCGTCTCCTCGCGAACCGTCCCCGGCAGCCGGCGGAACGCGAGGTCGTGGACCGTCGCCACGGTCGCTCCGCGGGACAGCCGAAACGCCCGCGGCAGTATGAAGTTCGGCGCGAAGAGCACCGCGTTGCGCTGCAGGGCGAAGACCAGCGGCTCCATCAGCCGCAGGGCGCGCAGCACGCTGCGCCGCCGGCCCCACCGGCCGGGCGGCGCCAGCCCCGTCACCATCTCGATGGCCGGGCCGCGGGGCGGGTCCACGACCGGACCCGGCGCGTCCGGGTTGGGAAACAGCGTCGGTCCGTAGAGCCGCAGGCGCAGCCCCTCCGCCGCGGCCAGGTGCCGGAGGAGCTCGTACAGGTACCAGCCGACGCCGGTCAGGGGCTCCCAGAACGCGCGGACGTCGACCGCAACGGTCAGTCGCCCGTCCGGGGACGCGCCAGCCGCGGCGGCGCCCAGGCGCCGCAACCAATCGCCTGCCGCGCGGACGCCCGCGGCGGCCCGCTCCCGGCGCGCGCGGATGCCGTTCTCCTTTCCCGGCTCACTCGCAACATCCTTGGCGGACGCAGGCACGCCGTGGATTCTAGAAGCTCGCGCCGCAGAACGCAGCGATGCGGAGTTCCGAGGCGCAAGGTCATGGAGTGGGGGGATGGGCAAGGACTCCGAGCCTGCGAGGCGTTTCGGGGCGCGCCGCCAAACCCGTCGCCGGGCTCCGTGTTCGGCCCCATCCCTGCGTCTCGGAGCTCCCGTCACGAGCTGTTGGAACATAATGCTCTGCGTCGATACATCATCAGGCACGCGTATCGGGGGGGAGCACGCAGATGACTCGCAGATCCAGCACGGCATTCCTCAGGCTCGTCGCACTCGTCGCCGCGGCCGCGTTCGCCGCCGCCGTCACCGTCGAAACCCAGGAGCCGCGCAACCCGCGCAACGTCGAAGAGTTCGACGCGATGTTCCAGGAGCTGAACAACTGGGGCCGCTGGGGCGCCGACGACGAGCTCGGCACGATGAATCTGATCACGCCCGAGAAGACGCGCGAAGCGGCGGCGCTCGTGCAGCGGGGCATCACCGTGTCGCTGGCGCACAACCCGATGCCGGACGAGGCGGTGGACAACCCCGACGCCGCGTTCAACCACACGATGGGCGCGTCGTTGCGGAGCGATACGTACGAGTTCCGATACCACGGCTACGGGGTCAGCCACATCGACTCGCTCTGCCACTTCCTGTGGAACGACCGGATGTACAACGACATCCCGCCGTCGGCGAGCTCGCTGGAGGAGGGCTGCGGCAAGCTCGGCATCCAGAACCTGAAGCAGGGCATCGTCACGCGCGGCATCCTGCTCGACTTCGCGCGCCTGAAGGGCGTGCCGTACCTGGAGCCGCAGACGCCGATCTACGTCGAGGACATCGAGGCCTGGGAAGAGATGGCCGGGGTCACGGTCTCGCCGGGCGACGTCGTCTTCGTGCGGACCGGCCGCTGGGCGCGCCGCGCCGCGCTCGGGCCGTGGCAGGTCTCGGGCAACAGCGCCGGGCTGCACGCGTCGGTGCTGCCCTGGATCAAGGAGCGCGGCGTCGCCATCGTCGGCAGCGACGCGGCCAGCGACGTGATGCCGTCGCTGGTCGAGGGCGTCACCCAGCCCGTCCACACGATGCTCATCGCCGGGCTCGGCACGCACATCTTCGACAACATGGACCTGGAGGCGCTGGCCGAGACCGCGGCGCAGGAGAACCGCTGGGAGTTCATGCTGACCGCCGGGCCGATCCCGGTCGAGGGAGGCACCGGCTCACCGCTCAACCCGATCGCGATCTTCTGACCGCAGACCACGGCGCCGGGCTGGTGCAAGCGCACCACCCGGCGTCACGCCTTCTCCACGGACGCCCGGCGTCCCAGCACGGGCCCGGGCGCCCACCCACTCTGACCAGTCAACGAGCGACGGGCTCCCGATAGAGCTCCTCAGATCTCCGCCAGGCGCCCGGTGCTGTCGCCGAGGCGGTCGCGGTGGACGTCCACCTTGTCCAGGATCGACAGCAGCAGGTTGGTCAGCGGGGTGCCGTCCGCACAGACCGCGTGGCGGCCGCCCTGCAGCCGGCCCCCGGCGCCGCCGGCCAGCAGCACCGGCAGATCGGTGTGCAGGTGCAGGTTCCCGTTGCTGATGCAGCCGCCGTACAGCAGCAGCGAATGATCCAGCAGCGTGCCGTCGCCGTCCGGCGTCTCGCGCAGCCGGTCCAGGAAGTAGCGGAACAGGCTGACGTGGTACGTGTTGATCTTCGCGTGCTTCGCCACCTTGTCGGCCGCGTTGCCGTGGTGCGAGATGGCGTGGTGCGGATCGGGCACGCCGATGTGGCTGTAGGTCCGCGTCGACGCTTCGCGCGCGAGCATGAACGTGCTGACGCGCGTGACGTCGGTCTGGAAGGCCAGCACCTGCAGGTCGTACATCAGCTTCACGTGGTCGTCGTACAGCTCGGGCACCCCGACCGGCATCTCCGGCAGCTCGATGTGCTCGCCGACGCGCGCCTCCACCTTGCGGACGCGCTGCTCCACGTCGCGCACGCTGTCCAGGTACTCGTGCACGCGCGCGGCGTCGGCGGCGCCGAGCCGGGTCCGCAGGCGGCCCACCTCGCCGACGATGGCATCCAGGATGCTCCGGTCCCGGCCGAGCTGCCGCCGGCGCTCCTCCGCACCGAGACCCTCCCCGAACAGGCGCTCGAAGACGACGCGCGGATCGGTCTGCATGGGCAACGGCGTCGTCGCCGTGCGCCACGACAGCGTGTTGACGTAGCTGCACGAGTAGCCGATGTCGCACCCGCCGACGGCCGTGAAGTCCTCGGCGGCCACTTCCAGCGAGCGCAACTGCGTTTCGCGGCCCAGCTCGTCGGCCGCAAGTTGGTCGATGGTCTTGGCGCCGCGAACGTCGGCCCCCTGGGTCCGCCTGGGATGCACGCCGGTCAGCCACACCGCGCTGGCCCGCGCGTGGTCGCCCGAGCCCTCGCCCTCGGCCGCCTCCGCCGGGCGCGAGTCGAGGCCCGACAGGACGACGAGCCGGTCGCGGTGCGGCTCCAGCGACGCGAGTATCGGCGGCAGATCGAACGCCGTCCCCGCCGCGGCCGGCGTCCACTGCTCCATGATCGCGCCGTTCGGGATGTAGGAGAACGCGAGCCGGCGCACCGGCGCCGCCGCCGTGCGGGACATGGCCGACAGCGCGGGCACCATGGCGTCGAGCAACGGGAGCGCCAGCGTCGCGCCGGCGCCGCGCAGGAACGTCCGCCGCGGCAAGGCCTTCTTCGTGATGATCATCTGCGTCGCTCCCTCCCGTTCACTGACGATACGCCGCCCACCGGCTACGGCACCGCCGCCCTTGCGCCCGCCGTCTCATCCGAAGCGGGCCGCTTCATCTTCATGCGAAATGCATCGCTCATCACGATGCCGGCGACGATCGACGAGAACCGGTAGTCCCGGTCGGCCGCCTGCCCGACGATCCTGCGCACCGCGGGCGCGTCGTAGTACTCCAGCCCCCGGCCAATCCCATACGTCAGCAGCTTGCGCGTGAACGTCTCGACGAACGTCCCGGGCCTCTGCAGGATGGCCTCCCGCAGCTCGCTCGGACCGTCGAACGCGGTCCCGTCGGGGAGGACGTCCGAGGCGTCGATCGACTGCCCGTCGGCGCCGGTCCCGCGCCAGCGGCCGATCGCGTCGAAGTTCTCCAGCCCGAACCCGTACGGATCCATGCGCGCGTGACACGTGGCGCAGGCGGGGTTCGCGCGGTGCCGCGTCAGGCGCTCGCGGATGGACAGGCCCTCGGCGCTGCCCGTGTCCTCCAGGTCCGGCACGTCGGGCGGCGGGGGCGGCGGGGGCGCGCCCAGCAGGTTCTCGAGAATCCAGTTCCCGCGCAGCACCGGGGATGTCCGCGTCGCGTACGAGGTGACCGTCAGCACGCTGCCGTGGCCCAGCAGCCCGCGCCGCGCCGCGTCGGTCACGCGCACGCGGCGGAACCGATCCCCGTAGATGCCCCGCATCCCGTAGTGGCGCGCCAGGCGCTCGTTCACGAACGTGTAGTCGGCGGTCAGCAGATCGAGGACGCTGCGATCCTCGTGCAGGATGCTCTCGAAGAACAGCTCCGTCTCGCGCTGCAGCGCGCGGCGCAGGTTGTCGTCGAAGTCCGGGAAGGTCGGCGGATCGGGATGCGTATTGCCCAGGTTCCGCAGGTACAGCCACTGGCCGGCGAAGTTCTCCACCAGCGCCGACGCGCGGGGATCGGCCAGCATGCGCCGCACCTGCCGCATCAGCTCCGCCGGATCCGTCAGGCGCCCGCCTTCGGCCGCCGCCAGCAACTCCTCGTCCGGGATGCTGCTCCAGAGAAAGAACGACAGCCGCGAGGCGAGGTCCAGGTCCGCCAGCGGATAGACGGCGCCGGCCGCGACAGCGGCGGGCTCGGCCTCCAGGCGGAAGATGAACTGCGGGCTGGCCAGGACGAAGCGCAGCGCCAGCTCGATACCCGCCTCGAAGCCGCCGTCGCGGCCGCCTTCCCGGTAGAAGTCGATCAGCCGGTCGAGCTCCGGCGCTTCGAGAGGCCGGCGGTAGGCCAGGCGACCCAGCCGCGAGAGAATCGAGCGGGCGCACGGCAGCTCGTCGGCGGAGCCCTCCGGACGGCACGTGAAGATGCGCCGCCGGCTCGGCGTGTCCTCCGGCCGCACGGCGTCGAACGGCCCGGCGATCAGGACGCGGTCGACATCCGGCAACCCCCGGCGGCTGCTCGTACCGACGTAGCTGCGGAGAAACGGCCTCGCGACCTCTTCCGACAGCGCCGCGGGCCGGCCCACGAACGAGGCGACGATCTCGTGACGGCCGGCCGTGATCGGCAGCCGCACGCGCATCGACTCGTCCGCGGTGAACGCCTTCGTGGCAGTCTGGCCGGGGTTCTGCTCGTTGATCACGATCGGCCGGTAGGCGTCCTCGCTGCCGACCGGAAACAGGGCGACCCGCTCGCCGTCCAGGGTCAGCTCGACCCGATGCTCCTCGCCGATCCCGCGGATGGCGCCCACCGCGGTCCGCCGCAGCCGCACGCGAATCTCGTATTCGGCGTCGACCGGGAAGTGCTCCGCCACGCGGACGCCTCCGCGAGTGCCGAGCGGCAGGTCGCGCAGGTGGTAGTCCTGGGTCAGGTCTTCCGGCGTCTTGTAGGTAACGGTCGCCGCCGGGATCGCGGGGCTGCCGACGGCCAGCCGGCTGACCTTGCGCGCCGTCGTCACGTAGCTCTCGATGAGCAGCGGGGACACCCCCAGGGCGTCCGCGATGTTGTCGAAGCCGTAGGTGGAATCGTCAGCGGGCAACGCGCTGACGTCGGCATCGACGCCCAGCAGATCGCGCACCGCGTTGCGGTACTCCGTGCGGTTCATCCGGTGCAGCAGCGGGCGACCCGGGTTGGGGCGCGCGAGCGCGGCCGTATCGAGCGTCGTCTCCAGCCACGAGGCGAAGGCGCTGTACGCGGCCCCCGCCGGCCGCGGGCGCCCCGCCGGGGGCATGGTGCGGCTACGCAGCTTCTGGACGACCTTCTCCCACAGCTCGGGGTGGGCGGCGACGTGCTCCGCGGAGACCTCGACCGCGTCCAAAGCAAGGCCGGCGGTCCGCAACCGGCCGTTGTGGCAGGTCACGCAATAGCGCTGCACGAGCGCGGCGTGGTCGTCGGGCGCCGCCGCGGCGGGTGCGGCGCCGACGGCTCGCGGCGCCTGCACCAAGGCCGTTGGCGCGGCAGCCACGGCGGCCTGCGACGCCTCGGCAGGAGCGATGCCGGTCAGCAAACTGCCGGCCAGCAGACTGCCGGCCAGCCGCGCCAACCCCACGTGTCGCAGTCGCCGGACGCGCCGTCCGACTGCCATCGTCACCTCCGTGCTCCGCGGCGTCGCCGCAACGACGGACGGCTCACCCCGAACAGCCCGCCGTCCGATCGACATCTTCATTTCCGTGCCTCGCACACCCCGCATGTCATCAACGCGAGACCGCGCGGTCCGCATCGTCCTCTGACGCCGGCGTCGGCTCGGCGCCGAGCTCCCGCAGCAGCGCCGCCGCGTTGTCGCGCCGGATCACGCTGGCCACCTGGTTGAATCCCTGCTCGGCGAGATCCAGCGGGTTCCGTTCCAGCTCGTCCTGGAAATCCGTCCGGGCGCCGGCCTCGACCAGGCGCCGAATGATGCTGTTCGCGGCCCGGTAGACCGCGCCGTGCAGCGCCGTCTGGCCGTTGGCGTTGCTCGCATTGACGTCGACGCCGGCGGCCAGCGCCATCCTGACCGCTTCGAGCGCATTCCCCTCGGAGCGGAACGGCCGCGATCCTTCGACGTATCCCACCCCGGCGGCCAGCATCACGGCCGTGTTGTTGGCGTAGGTCGCCAGCCGCTCGTCCGCGCCGTGCGCGGCCAGCACGCGCATCGCCTCCACGTCGGCCGCCTGGGCGGCCAGCAGGTACGGCGTCGCCCCGCCCAGGTTGACCCGGTTGTCCATGAGGGGCCGGCCGGCGCTGAAGATGCCCTCGTCGGTCCACCGCTCGTGCACTATCGGCACCGGCTCCGTCCGGGCATTGGGATCCGCGCCGCGCTCCAGGAGCATGCGCATCAGGTCCAGGCCGTCGAGCTGGGAATGATCCCGTCCCGTGCCGTCGACGAACTGGTTGGCCACGCGGCGCTGCGGCGCCCGGGCGCGCACCAGGTCGTGCAGGATGGCGTTACCGCGCCCGTCGCGCGCGTTCGGGTCGGCGCCCGCCTCGAGCAGCATCGCCGCCGCCGTGTAATGGCCGACGGTCACGGCCATGCTCAGCAGACTTCCCGTGGCGGGCTCACGGCCGGCGGCCAGCGCGGCGGGGTCGGGCTGGTGAACGTCAACCTCGGCGCCCGCCGCAATGAGAAGTCGCAGCGCGTCGCGGGCGTCCTGGCGCACCGCGAACATCAGCGCCGTGAAGCCGCCCGTCGAGGAAGCATCGACGGCAGCGCCGGCCTCGAGCAACAAGTTCATGACCGGGACGTGGTTCTCGGCGGCAGCCCACATCAGCGGGGTCTGGCCCCGCCAGGCATCCACCGCGTCGATGTCGGCCCCGCGGGCAAGCAGCGCCCTGACCGCGGCGACACGCCCGGTGCGCGCGCAAGTCAGGATCGGAGGCTCCCCGGTCGGCGCCAGATGCGGGTCCGCACCCGCGTCCAGCAGGCGCGCAACCACGGCGGTACCGGCGCTGGCGCAGGCAAGGGCGAGCGGGGTGGATCCATTCCGGTTGACGGCGTCGGGATCCGCGCCGGCATCGAGCAGCAGCCCGGTCAGTTCGGCGTCGTCGTCGTAGGCGGCCCAGTGCAGCGCGGCGGTGCCGTCCACCTGCGTCGCGTCGACGTCTACGCCGTCCTCCTGCAGCAGGCGCGCGACCGCGGCGCGATCACCTGCACGCGCCAGCTCCGGCAGCCGGGAATCGGGCTCGTTGGCCTGGAGCCCGGCGCTCGCGAGCGACAGCAGCAGGAGCAGTGACGCGAGCCTTTCTGGCTTTCCCATGGTGCATTGCCCGTTACGCTCGTCTGCCGAAGGCCGACCACACATGCACGGGGCCAGCTTGGCGCCGCGCGCAACACACGGAATCCCGCATCGTATCCGACCGGCGCTCGCACAATCAACGGTTGGCTGCCGCTTCAAAGCGCCGCGATCCGGGCACGCAGATCGACCACCGCGGTGTCCGGCAGCATGGTTATGCCATGGTCGACCTGACAGGCCTCGCGTGTGGGGCACACGATGAACAGGTGATCGAGCGCCAGCGTGTCCACGCGACCCAGTGATGACATAAGGCATACAATCCGCTACGCGTATCTCGTCCCGTTCGTCGAATCGGAAGCGGAGGTGTTTCTCAAGACCATCATCCCGAGTCGAGCGGCCGCGAAGCGGTACCTGGGAGAGTCATGATGGCGCAACTGACCAGGGAGGAACGGGAAATCGTCAAGGCCTTCGAGGCGGGTACGCTGCAGTCCCCGCCGGACCGGTCGGCGATCTTGAAGGCGCACCGCGAGTACGCTGCAGCGACGTTCCGCAAGGATCGGCGAGTGAACGTGAGGATTTCCAGCCGGGACCTGGATGCGCTCAGGAAAAGAGCCCTGTCGGAGGGCATCCCCTACCAGACTCTGATCTCCAGCGTGCTCCACAAGTATGTCGAGGGCACGCTGCGGCCGACCGGCTGAACGTGCGCTCGGCGTGCCGCACCAGCCCCCAAGCCGCGTCGTCCAGCAACGGCGGCCCGTCAGTCCGCGCGCTCGAACTCGCTCCACTGCGTCGTCGTGTTCCGGCGGGTGGTCCGGAACAGGACCCGCACGTGGAAGTAGATCTCGAATTCGGTGTCCAGCCAGACGTCTCCCGCGACGGGCCGGCGTTCGAGGCGCCCGGTGGCGTCGGAAATGGAGCCGATGATGCCCCACCAGAGGCGCACGCGGTCCATCAACTGGAAGCTGACCCGCGCGATCTCGTAGGTCTCGGTGTCGATCCAGACCTCGCCCCGCGACCGGTTCAGGGCGTGGTCGATCCGCCTGCGCACCGGGAGCCTCCCCGGCCGGGGCTCGAACGTGATGACGTGGCTGGGGCGACCCCGCAGGTCCTGCACCCCGTCCAGCCTGGCCGTGTACCGGCCGATCAGCTCTTCGTCGAACCTGATCTCGTTCTCCTCCGCTTCCCGCTCGCGCGCCGCCCGCTTCTCCGGGTCGTCGATCTCGACCTGGAATTCCTCCCAGCGCCGCTCCTGCTCGCGCCGCCCGCGCGCGTCGATCGGTTCGCCGTCCCTGGCCATCAGCCGGGCGAACAGGGCGCCCTGGTAAGGCTCCACCTGGTAGCGCAGCGTCTCGTCGTCGGTGACCTCGCCGTCCCCGTCGAACCGCTGGACGCGCCGGGTCATCGCACGCCGGTAGCGGGTCTCGAAACCCTCCTCCTCGGCCCAGGCCGCGCGTTCGAGGCCCCGGTCGATGATCTCGCGCAGCGCCGGGTCCTCGGGGTCCGGCGGGACGGTCTGGTTGCCGGCGACGCCGAGGACCGCGAATCCGGCGACGAAGGCGACGGTCAGGAACCAGGAAGACGGCGAAGGTCTGTGCTGCATGGGCGTGTGTGAGCGTACCCCGGGATCCTATCGCTCGGACCGGCCGGCGCTCAGTCGGTCCGCAGCGCCACGATGGGACTGACCCTACTGGCGCGGCGGGCCGGCAGCCAGGCTGCGAGAAGGGCCACGGCGCCGAGCACCAGCGGCACGCCGACGAACGTCAGCGGGTCGAGCGCGTCGACCTCGAACAGCAGCCCGCCCAGCAGGCGGGTCGCGGCGACGGCGAGCGCCAGACCGAGCGCGCCGCCGAGGACCACCAGCTTGAGACCGCTGGTGACGAGCAGCCGGACGACGCGGCCACCGTCGGCGCCGAGCGCCTGCCGGATGCCGATCTCGCGCGTCCGCCAGGCGACGCCGTAGCTGACCACCCCGTAGAGGCCGACCGCGGCCAGCGCCAGCGCCAGCACCGCGAACGCCGACAGGATGAAGGCGGAGAGCTGCTGGGGCAGCCGCATCAGCGCCAGGTGGCGCTCCATCGTCTTCGTCTCGAGGACCCGCAGGTCGGGATCCAGCGCGCGGCCGGCGGCCAGCAGGGCGAGCGCGGCCCGCTCCGGGTCGAGGGACGTCCTCGCCACGACGGTCAGCGACGGCGTGAACCGTTGCGAGTACGGCAGATAGACCATGTTGCGGGGCGACTCGCCGAGCTGCCTCACCTTCGCGTCGCTCGCCACGCCGACGACCAGCCAGGGGGGAGCGTCGCCGCGCCGCCGGACGAGCCGGCCGACCGCGTCGCCGTCCGTCCAGAAGCGCCGGGCCATCGCGTCGCTGACGATGACCACGGGCCGGGTGTCCGGCCGGTCGGCGTCGTGGAAGTTGCGCCCGCGGACGATCTCGATGCCGGCCGCCGCGAAGAACCCCGGCTCGACCGCGACCCGGTCCGCGATGAAGGCGCCGTGGTCCGTCGGCGGCTCGAACCCGTCGACGTTGAAGTCGCTCGAGCTCTGGCTGAGCGGGTTCAGGTGCAGGTTGCTGATGGCGCCGACCGCCTCGACGCCGGGGAGCGCCCGGAAGCGATCGAGGAGGCGCCGCGTGTAGACGCGCGCCTCGTCGGGCGTGAACCGGGTAGCCGGCGTCTGGAAGGTCATCAGCGCCGTCGGCTCGCGGCCGAAGCCCGGGTCGACCGACTGCACCCGCTGAAAGCTGCGGAGGAACAACCCGGCGCCGACCAGCAGCACCAGCGAGATCGTCAGTTGCACGACGACCAGCGCGTTGCGCCACCGGAGCTGACCGGGCTGGCCGCCCCCGGCGTTCTCGCTTCTCAGGGCGCCGGCCACGTCCGGCCGGGTGCTCTGCAGCGCCGGCACCAGGCCGAGCAGCGCGCCGGCCGCGACCGAGACGCCGAACGTGAACCCGAGGACGTTTCCGTCGAGACCGAGATCGAGCGTGACCGGCGTCGGCAGCGGGAGGTCCGCGGTCAACAGCAGGTCGAGCAACCAGACCGCCAGCCCGACGCCGGCGCCCCCGGCCAGCAGGCTCAGCAGCGTCGTCTCGGTCAGCAGCCGCCGCACCAGCGACCCGCGCGACGCGCCCAACGCCAGCCGCACCGCGACCTCCTTGCGCCGGTCGAGGGCGCGCGCGAGCAGGAAGCTGGCGAGGTTGGTGCACGCCAGCAGCAGCACCAGCCCTACGACCACCATCAGCAGCCACGCCGCCGCCCGGATGAAGACGTCCATCGGCGGGAACAGCAGCACGTCGGTGAGCGGGAGGAGCGCGAACTGCCCGGCCGGATCCCAGTTCTCGATGCGGTCCCGGGTGAGCTGCGCGGCTATCGCCCCGACGGCCGCCTCGGCCCGGGGCAGGGTGACGCCCGGCCGCAGACGCGCCTTGACGAAGAGCGAAGTGTGGCCCCGCTCGTCGAACAGAGGGAATCCGTTCAGCTCCTCGGCCATCATGAACGGGACGTAGAACGTCGGCACAAGGCCGCGGACGGTGCCCGCGAACTCGGGCGGCCCCACCCCGATCACCGTGTACGCCCGGCCGCCGACGCGCATCTCGCGGCCGACGACGTCCGGGTCGCCGGCGAAGGCGCTCTGCCAGTAGCGATAGTCGAGCATCACGACCGGGTGCCCGCCGCGCGAGACGTCGTCGCTCGGCAGCAGGGTGCGTCCGACCGCCGCCTCGATGCCCAGCATCGGGAAGTAGCTGCCGGTCACCGCCTCCGCCGGCGCCAGACCGACGCCGCCGCCCTCGCCGCGGTCGATCGTCAGCGGCAGGAAATGCGAGGCCGCGATGTCGCTGAACACCGCGGCGGTGCCGTCGCGGACGTCCTCGAAATCGGGGTACGACAACGTGCCGAACTCGAACGATGCCTGGTGCAAGTAGAGGTTGACCACCTCTTCCGGCCGCTCGATCGAGGTATCCCGAAGGATCACCGCGTTGACGAGGCTGAAGATGGCCGTGTTGGCCCCGATGCCGAGGGCCAGCGAGAGAACGGCGACCGCCGTGAACGCCGGGCGCCTGGCCAGGGACCGGAGGCCGTCGCGGATGTCGCGAGCCACCCCGAGCTGGAGTCCCGACCGCCAGGCCCAGCCGCCGCGGCCGTCACGCACCGCGTCCTTGTGCGCGTCGACGCCGCCGAAGACGGCGCGCGCCCGCCGACGCGCTTCCCGCGGGTCGATTCCCGCCTCGCGCACCAGGCGCGCCGTTTCCATGTCGAGATGGAAGCGGAACTCCTCGTCCATCCGCTGCTCGACCTCTTCACGGAACAGCAGCAGGCGGATACGGGCGCGGGCGGCGTCCATCCACCGCATCACGTGCTCCGCAACACCGCGCCGAGCCCTTCGGCGAAGCGCTCCCAACTGTCGATCTCGTCGCCGAGCGCGCGCCGGCCCGACGGCGTCAACCGGTAGTAGCGCGCCCGCCGGTTGTTGTCGGTCGTTCCCCAGTCGCTGCGAATCAGCCCCTGCTTCTCGAGGCGCTGGAGGGCCGGATACAGCGAGCCCTGGTTGACCTCCAGCACCCCCGAGGACATCCGCCGGATCCGTTAGCCGATGCCCCAACCGTGCGTCGGCGCCAGCGAGAGTGTCTTCAGGATCACCAGATCGAGCGAGCCTCGAAGGTCTTCGAGTCTTCTAGCCATCTAGAGGAAGGATGGCTCATGGCTCCTCTAGATGTCAAGAGGACGTTGGGAGTCGCGCCGATGCCGGCAGCCACCGTCGTATCATGGCGGGGTCATGAGAATCTCTGCGCCGCCAAACCCGTCGCCAAGGCGCCGCGTTCGGCCCCAGCCCCCACCACCCCAGGAATCTGCGCCGCAGAACTCACGCCGTTGCGTTCTACGGTGCAGACTCCTGGCCATCGTCGCCGTTCTGGTCCTCTCGACGGCGAGCCTCGCCGCGGCCGACGGCGAGGAGTCGTACCGCACCCGCTGCGCGCTCTG
Source organism: Acidobacteriota bacterium (assembly GCA_009861545.1). Taxonomy (NCBI): domain Bacteria; kingdom Pseudomonadati; phylum Acidobacteriota; species Acidobacteriota bacterium. Next base: position 83,715 of record VXME01000110.1, read on the forward strand.
CCACGGCGGCAACGCCGCGGGCAGCGACCGCGCCGGGTCGATTCTCGCGACGCTGGATGCGAGCGGACCGGCGCAGTTGGCGCGCATCATCACCGAGGGGGTGCCGTCGCGGGGCATGCCCGGCATCGAGATGCCGGACGAGGAGCTGACGCCGCTCGTCGCCTACCTCAAGGAACTGGCCGCCGCGGCGCCGCCGGCGGCCCGTGATCCGCGGGCGCCGCAACCGCGCGCCGCCTCCATACCGCTCGCGGGGGGCGATGCGCTGGAAGGCACCATCCTCAACGAGAGCGGGTTCGACGCACAGTTGCGGACGGCCGGGGGCGACATCGTGCTGCTCCGCCGCGAGGGCGACGCCTACCGCGAGGCGGCCATCGAGCCGTACGTCGACTGGCCGTCCTACCACGGCAGCTATTCCGGGAACCGCCACAGTCCGCTGGACCAGATCAACCGGGACAACATCGGCGGGCTGTCGATGCAGTGGTTCTATCCCATTCCCGACATGCCGATGATCGAGGGGACACCGGTGGTGATTGCCGGCGTGATGTACGTCACCGCGGTGAACCAAATGTACGCGCTCGACGCGGCGACGGGGCGCGAGATCTGGCGCTACGCGCAGCCACGCACGGAAGGTCTGGTCGGCGACCCGGGCATCGGCCTCAACCGCGGGGTCGCGGTGCGCGACGACCTCGTGTTCAGCGTCACCGACCACGCCCACGTCATCGCCCTCGACCGCTTCACCGGCGAGTTGGTCTGGGACATCGAGATGGACGACTACCGCGAGCATTACGGCGCCGTCGTGGCGCCGCTGGTGGTGGGCGATCTGGTCATTGCCGGCATCAGCGCGGGAGACACCGGGCTGCGCGACTTCCTCGACGCCTATCACGCCGAGACGGGCGAGCGCGCATGGCGCTTCTGGACCATTCCCGCGCCCGGGGAACCGGGATCGGAGACCTGGGGCGACCCGGAGGTGTTGCGCCGCGGCTGCGGCGCCACCTGGCTGACGGGCAGCTACGACGCCGAGCTCGACCTGCTGTACTGGGCCACCGGCAACCCCTGCCCGGACATGAACGGCGACCGGCGCCCGGGCGACAACCTGTACACGAACTCGGTGGTGGCGCTGCGGCCCCGCACCGGGGAGATGATCTGGTACTTCCAGTTCACGCCGCACGACACCCACGACTGGGATGCGCAGGAGCCGCTGCTGCTGATCGACGAGCAGTTCCGGGGCCGGCCGCGCAAGCTGCTCATCCAGGGCAACCGCAACGGTTTCTTCTACGTGCTCGACCGCACCAACGGGCAGTTCCTCCTCGGCGAGCCGTTCGTCAACCAGACCTGGGCCGAAGGGCTCGACGATTCCGGGCGTCCCATCGTCCTGCCCGAGTCCTTCCCCACCGAGGCCGGCACCGTCACCTGCCCGGCCATCTACGGCGCGACCAACTGGTGGTCGTCGAGCTACCACCCCGGAACCGGGCTCTTCTACATGATGGCGCTCGAATCGTGCAACACGTACACGAAGACCGACGAGGAGTGGCAGCGCGGCCGAAACTGGATGGGCGGCACGACCTGGCTCCCGGACGGCGCCCCGAACCAGAAGTTCATCCGCGCGCTCGACATCCAGACCGGCCGGACGGTGTGGAGCTATGCGCAGTCCGGAGAGGCGCGCACCTTCTCCGGCGTCCTGTCGACGGACGGCGACGTGGTGTTCTTCGGGGAGAACAGCGGCGCGTTCGCCGCGCTGGATGCGCGGAGCGGCGAGCCGATCTGGCACCGGCAGATCAACCAGGAGTGGAGAGCGTCGCCGATGACCTACATGGTCGGGGGGCGGCAGTACGTCGCGATAGCGTCCCGGCTTGGGTTCTGGGCGTTTGGGTTGCCTTGAGGGCGACAGCGCCGACGTGTTTGAAGATCCTCCCCGCAGATCGAGCCTTCGCGCGGTCTTGACGCGGTCGGCGCTCGAATGTACGCTGCTCGGTGAGGCGCAAGCACGTGTTGCCTTCCTTCCGAGGCCCGCGCTCCGGCGCAGGCCTTTGTGTTCCTGGAGGATGGAGTACGTCCCGGACTCTCATCGAAATAGGGATTCACTTCGACCTAACGTGGATGCTTGTCGAACCGGAAGTCGGACGCCCGATTCAGCGGACCCAGGTCAAGCGCCAATGGGCGAAGGTAACAGTGGGCAATTCCTCGTGGCACAAGAAACGACGAGACCTTGCGGTAGTGGGACTGGAAACATCCCCCCGCAGGTCTGAATCGCTCGGCGGACATTGAGCGCGTGGTCCATGCCCGGTTCATCCACGTTCGACGTCGGCGAGGCGGTCCACAAGCTCCGTCAATCGCTCCCCAACCGACAGGTGATTCATGGGGCAGTCGGGCAGGCCCGCGGGCGCCTGTTCAATGTGTCAACCCGCTGCGCGGCGGTCGAGAAGCTCCGGGAGTCGCTCAAGGAACACGAGAGCCTTCGCGAGCAGGTCGAGCAGGCCAGCGTAAGGCTGTTCGAACAGCGGCAACGGGTTGCCGCCGAGGTGATCGAGCCCGTGGAGGAATACGTCAACGGGCTGGCGAACACGCCCAAGGAGTTCGACAAGTCGGTTCGCGCGTTCCGTATCGAGATCGATCGGTTCGGCAGCACTGTGAAACGCATCGAGATGGAGGCCGCCAAGTCCGGCAAGATTGGGAGTGGCTTCGGCCTGGCCGGGACGACGGCCGGGATAAGCATGGCTGCATTCGGTCCGACCGCGGCCTTGGCTGTGGCCACCACATTCGGTACCGCGTCGACGGGCACCGCCATCTCCGCCTTGTCCGGTGCCGCAGCCACCAATGCCGCTCTCGCCTGGCTCGGCGGCGGCGCGCTGGCAGCCGGCGGCGGCGGAATGGCGGCCGGCAACGCACTCCTGGCCCTAGCCGGACCGGTCGGCTGGACCGTCGGCGGTCTCGCGCTTGTGGGCTCGGGTACTTATCTCCACTACCGCAACGGTGTCCTCGCGCGGAGAGCCGTACAGGAGCGTGTCCGGGTTGAAGGCGAGGTCCGTTCCCTGCGGACAGCCCACAAGGAAATCGAGCGGCTCGAAGCAAGTACGCAGACGTACACCGAGGGCACGCTGGCTTCGCTCCGATGGCTTCGCAGTCGCGCTCCGCACGACTATCGACGGTTCGACCCGGGACACAAGGATCGTCTCGGCGCCCTCATCAATCACATTCGCTCGCTCAGCGAGTTGATCCGCAAGGAAGTCGTGTTGTGAGTCAGTCTCCCGACGTTCGGACCGGGACGCATGTCTCCGCTCAGGTTGCCGCTGCGTGGAGTGATCTGGACGCCGCGCATCGAGCCGACGAACTCGCCGCGGCACTGCAGGGACAGGATCGGGCGTTTCTGGCCGCCATGCGGGAATTGCAGGTTGTCCGGGACTTCGTGGGATCGCCGGAGAACATCCTCGGGAACTCAGATACCAAGCACGGCGAGATCGCCGAACAGGTCCACGTCGGTGTGAGCCGTGCGAGAGACGTGCTCTACGGCCGGGTTCCGTCCGCGACGTTCGATGGGGTTCCGCGCACCGGTCCGGTGGATTACCGGGTGGCCGACGTGGACATCCAGTCCAAGTACTACAACGGTCTACGCAATACCCTTGACGGTGTTGCCTCCCATGCCGAGAAGTACCCGGACTTCGCCAGTGAGCACGGTCGCTACCACATTCCCCGTGACCAGCACCAGCAGTTGGACGAGCTTCGCCGGACTGGCAGCATAGACGGTCTGTCCGACCGAAGCGCGGCCGCGATCCAACGCGAAGCCGACAGTCTTGAGCGGGCAACGGGTCGGTCGGTCGACGAACTGCTCGAGCCGGGCGACGCCCGCTACTCCGAGGTTCAACGGGGACGGGTTCACGACACCCTTCAGGACCGTGAGGCCCGACTCGCCCAAGAGAAAGAGGACCTGCGGGACGCAGCGCAGGCCGAGCACGGCCCATCCCCGGCCGGATTGGGCAAGGCCACCACGTTGGGCGCCACAATCGGTGGGGGTGTCGGATTGGCGCAGGCGATCTGGGTGAAGTGCCGTGAGGGCAAGAATCCCTTCAGAGGAGGATTCTCGATCCAGGACTGGCAGGACGTCGGCGTCGTAGGGGCACAGGGTGCCGGCGGCGGCGCAGTCGCCGGAAGCGCCGTTTACACCCTGACCAACTCGACAGCGTTGGCCGCACCGTTTGCCGGCTCTCTGGTCAGCGCCCTGATGGGCGTCGGGTCCCTCTTGCGGGACCATCATGCCGGGACGATAGACGGCGATCAGTTCGTCGAGATGTCTTATATCGTTGCCATGGATGCCGCCGTCGCGGGACTGGCGGTCGCAGGTGGCCAAACGCTAGTGCCGATCCCGATGCTCGGCGCTCTGCTCGGGAGCCTGGCCGGGAAACTGGTCGCGTCGGCTCTCAAGAACGGACTCGGAGAGTCGGCGTCCGCGTTGGCCGGAGCGCTCGCCGACTACGAGCGGGACGCCTATGAGCAGCTCGACCAGGAGTACCGTACGCGCGTACAGCAGTTGGACGCCTGGTTCGGAAACCTGGAGCGCTTGGCGACAACCGCCTTCGATCCAGAGAGCAACACCACACTGTTGAAGGCCAGCGTCCGGGGGGCGAAAGCCGTCGGCGTTCCGGATGAAAGCATTCTCCACACAACCGGTGACGTCGACACGTACATGCAGGGATGAACATGGACCCGCTGCGCGATCCGCTCGACGGCCTGTCGCCGTCACTGTACGTTGCCACGTTGTCTGAGATCGCGCATGTGGACGGGCTCCATCCCGCCGAGCAAGAGCTCCTCGAGCAGCACGCTGCGCACTTCGGCGTGGATCTCGACAACCTTCCCGAAGTACCGCGCGATCTGTCGGCGCTGCCGTGGGCGACGCGGGTGCTGGTCTACCGCGACGCGGTGACGCTGGCTCTCGCTGATGAGATGAGCGCAGAAGAAGAGCGCTATCTCACCGATCTGGCGGAACGCATGGCGCTGCCGGCTGATACGGTCACTGCAATCGTCACCTGGGTGGGTGACTATGAAGCGCTTCTCGAGCGCCTGGACGCGCTGATCAGCGCATGACCAATCCGGCCCGAGAACGAAAGGGACGAATCAGCGAGGTCGTTCTGGTCGATGCGGTTCCGCTCCAGTGCTCCGCGACAACGGAGCGCGCCGTGGGAGTCGCGTTGTTGCGGAGTGGATTGCCGGCCAGCCTTCCGGTTGGCCCGCCGCGGGCACCCGGCGGACTGGCGAGGGTCCGGCGGCGCAGACGGCCCCGGTTAACGATGCGGAATGTACTTCTCGCGCGCCAAGTGCCAGACCGACTCCAGGAACGCGGTCAGCGGAATCGCCAGGACCAGTCCCAGGACACTGTCGAATACCGTGCCCCAGAACAGAATCGCCACGACTATGGCCATGAAGTGGAGGCCGGTACGCTCGCCCATGATTCTTGGGGTCAGGAACCAGCCCTCGATCTGCTGCACGACGGCGAACACCACCAGCAGGAGCACGCAGGTACTCAGGCCGCCGTCCGCTTGGAAGAAGGCGATAGGCAGGGCAACGGCGAGCCCGATCATACTACCGAGGTACGGAACGATGTTGAGCATCCCCAGCGCCATGCCGATGACGAACCCGTAGCTGAGACCGATCAGGGAGAAGCCGACGGCGAACAGCAAGCCCTGCAGGGACGCGATGATCAACTGTCCGCGAAGAAACGCGACGAGGATGGCGACGAACTCGTGCAGCAGATACGTCACGTCCCTGCGCGCGCCAGGCTTGAGAAACGGCAGCAGTTGATCGGCGTCGAACCGAATGCCGGTGGCGGTCAGGAAGTAAGCGAAGTAGATCGGCGTGATCGCCCACGAGAGCAGGGCACTGAACCCACGCGCGAATCCGAAACCGGCCTCGACCGCGCCCGACACGACAGTCCGCAACCATTCCACCACCGTGGTCTGTTGAGCCGACACGACCTCCCCCAGCAATTCGCCCACGCCCCAGGTATCGAGCACCACGCCGACGCGCGGCAGCATCGCCTCGGCCAACGTACGAGTCTGCTCCCATAGCTCGGGCACCTGCTCAGCGAGGCCGAGAAACTGACGAACCGCCAGATGCCCGAAGAACGCAGTGAACGCGGCCAGCGGGACGAGGGCGGAAAGGAACACCGCAGCGACCGCTCCTGCGACCGGCATCCGGCCCGGGCCGCGCAGCCAGTCGTAGTACGGCCGGAACACGAGTGCCGCAACACCCCCGACCACCAGAGGCAGGAACACGCCCGAGAAGGTCCGAACGAACAACACGATCAACCATCCCAGCAACCCGGCCGCGATGAGAATGATCACCGCCGCCACGGTGGTTACCGCGGCCGCAACGGTGCGCATCTGGCGGGGTGTGAGCTCGAATTCCACGGCGGCTCCGCAACTTACAAGAAAACGGCGAGCGCCACGGTGACCGAGATCACCGCGCTGATGATCCACACCGTGTCGGGGTTCACGCCCTTCATCCTACTGCGAGTTCACCGCGAGAGCCCTGTGTCCCGGTCTGCGACCGTGTATCGCCCAGATTCCCGCGCCGACCGGCAGCGTCTCCATCGTGCTGCAGTTCTTCACAGGGCCAGTCGATCGCGATCCGCGACGGGCGCAACCTTCGTGGTGCTCGACGAGGAGTGGAGCCCCGCGATCATCTCCTCGACGATGCGGAAGCCGTAGACCATGGCGGCGGTGCACACCTGCGCGTTGCCGCGGCGCTACGGGGTGTATTGCACGTCCCAGATTCGGAGCAGAGCGCGGCATCCGTCATCGAAACTGCGGGTGAAATCGATCATCTGCAACTGGGACAGGGTCCAGGACAACGGCTCGTAGTCACACGTTCGATGCACCAGCGGAGCGATGCGCCCCTCAAATCGGCGTTGGTCGAGGGCGTACAGAAGTTCTCTCTTCACCCACATGGAAGCCACGGACTCCGGGGAGAGAACGACGATGAACCAATCGCATCGCTGCAACGCTCTGCCGATCTCGTCGTGCCACTGCTGGGCACCCTGGATGTCGGTGTCGCTGTACCACACCGGAATCTGATGGTGGCGCAGAACGCCGACCAACCGCTCGGCGAACTCCTGATCTGCGTGCGAATGCGAGACGAAGACCTCGGTCGGCACTTGCGCTCGGCACCTACTCGGGCTCAGGCCTGGCCGAGGAGCGCCGCGGCGATGGGCTTGACTTCGGGATCGGCGCTCTCCGGGTTCGGCAGATCCACCCAGTGCAGCTTTCGGACGATCCAGGGAATCTCGCCCTTCGGAAGCTGCTCCCGACCACCGACTGCGACGGGAATCAGTCGGTTTCTGTAGCTCTTCGAACCCAGCGCGTACATCATCTCAGCCTTGACGTGCGGCGAACTGATCGAGCTGGGCGTCAAGAGAACGACCATGGCGTCGGACTCTTCGAGCGCGCGGCCCACCTCGGCCGGCCAGTTATCGCCCGGGAAGAGGTGGAGATCCGGATCCCACACCTGCAGTCCGGCCTTCCGGAGCGCCCTGGACACGCGGGCGGCCAGCGGAGAATCCGAATCGGAGTGGCTGATGAAGACCTGCATCGGAATCAACACTCAACGTACTGGACGACGCTGCGGGCGTCAACGCGCCGGGACCCGGCCTCGAGATGAAGAGGCCGCTGGGTCGGCGCGTCGGCTTGGGCCACCCTCACTCAGTCGGTCCGCAGCGCCACCGACGGGACTGACCGGTTCGCGCGGCGGGCCGGCAGGTAGGCTGCGAGAAAGGCCGCAGCGCCCAGCACCAGGATGCTTTGGAGTCGTCTGATTGGTCGCGATCGGCTTCGGCGGTGCCGGCCGCACTGTGATCTTGGACACCGCGGGATTGAGACCGCGCTTCTCGAGGCCGGTGTCATCGAATGCTCGAGTGGATGACGCAGCGCGAGTGCGCGGAATTCGGCCGTCAGTCCCCATCACTCGGAACTGCTCCCTCGAGGAGTCGTTACGATTGTTTGGCATGGTGCCCTCGCTCCTCATCCTGCTCGAGCCGCCAGCGACCGGCAGCGGCGCTCGTCTCACGCCGACGGCCGCGCCATCCTCACCGGCAACAGGGACGGCGCCGGCGCCTTCGGTCTCAGGACGACCCGGGGCGCGTCATCTCCAGACCCGCGACCACGGCGTCGGTGATGGTGTCCACGCCCACGCCGTTGGTGACCTGGGCGAACACGAACGGACCGTCGCCCCGCATGCGCCGCGAGTCCCGGGCCATGACGTCGAGGTCGGCGCCGACGAGCGTGGCCAGGTCTGTCTTGTTGATCACGAGCAGGTCCGATTGGGTGATGCCCGGCCCCCCCTTGCGGGGGATCTTGTCGCCGCCGGACACGTCGATGACGTAGATGGTGAAGTCCGCCAGGTCGCGGCTGAACTGGGCGGCCAGGTTGTCCCCCCCGCTCTCGACGAACAGCAGTTCGGGTTGCACTTGCACCATCAGTTGCGCCAGCGCGTCCAGGTTCTGACTGACGTCGTCACGTACCGCGGTGTGCGGGCAGCCGCCGGTTTCGACGGCGGTGATGCGGCGGGTCTCCAGTGCCTCGTGGCGCACCAGGAACTCGCCATCCTCCTTGGTGAAGATGTCGTTCGTCACGACCGCGAGGCTGTAGCGGTCCCGGAGCTTGCGGCACAGCGTTAGAAGCAGCGCCGTCTTTCCGCTGCCGACCGGTCCGCCGATGCCTACCGTGAAGGCGCGCTGCCGGTAGTCACGCGCGTGCGGCGTGTCTCGGTCCGCGAAAAGCCCGGGCTCGGAGGGATCGTTCCCGGCCGGGTCATGGTGGTAGTACGGGCGGTCGATCATGTCGTGCATGGGGCTTCACTTTCTCGACGGGACACTTGTCGTCTCGGTATTCGTCGTCACGGTTGTCAAATGGTTGCTCTTCACGCTTCAGGAGTCTGTCCCGCAGGAGCTTCGCGCCAGCACGACTCCCAACGCGGCCTGCGGTCGCGCTAGGACTGGAACAGTCGCGAGTACAGGCGGTCGTGCGCTCCCTGGAGCACGTCGATGATCGGCGCCGTCTGGCAAATTTCCTCGGGCGCAAGCGTGCGACACCGTTCCAGCGTCGCGTCGAGGTGCGTCGCGGCGGCATGCTGCATCCGCTGCGCCCCGTAGCTGCCGACGATTCCGAGACGCACCGCCGCCGACAACACGCCGCGGGCCGCGCCGTAGAGGACCGCCTTGCGCGCCGTCTCCGGCGACAGCCCGATGGTTCGAAAGACGACGCCCGACAGCGGCGCCACGTGCGCCCGACCGGCCCGGGTCCGGGCCTGCAGGTCGCTCATGGCGCTCGATGGCCACACCCGCGCCGCGGTGGCGGCCAGCGTCCGCCCCTGCACGCGGCTGGCGCGGTTGGCCACGCCGTTCGTGAGGAAGGCGTGGTTCAGCTCGTCCAGTTCCGCCAGGCGTTCGGGTCGCTCGTAAGCGGCGCTCATCAGCGGCAGCGCGCTCCATCCCGTCTGCTGAATCGATTCCGCCAAGAACCGCCGCAAGGCCGTCTCGTCCTCCACGTGTCCCGCCTGCCACGCCGCCTCGAGACCCCAGGAGTGCGCGAATACCCCTACGGGAAACGCCGAGTCCACGACCTGCCACGCCAGCCAGTCGGACATCTCTCAGAACAAGCAGTAGCGCTGCGCGAGCGGCAGGACCGCGGCCGCCTCGGCCGTCAGGACTTCGCCGTCGGCGGTGACGACGTAGGTCTCCGGATCGACCTCGATGCGCGGCAGCGCGTCGTTGAGCTTCATGTCCCGCTTGCCGATCGTACGGCACCCGCGCACGGCCGACAGCTCTTTCGTGAGCCCGTAGCGCGCGACGGTTCCCTCCTGCAGCGAGAGGCCGGATACGAAGGCCAGCGACGTCGCCCCGGTGGCCCGGCCGAAGGCGCCGAACATCGGGCGCATCAACTGTGGCTGGGGCGTCGGGATCGATGCGTTGGCGTCGCCCATCTGCGCCCAGGCGATGAATCCGCCCTTGAGGACGAGCTCCGGCTTGACCCCGAAGAAGGCCGGCTTCCACAGCACGAGGTCGGCCAGCTTGCCCACCTCCACCGAGCCCACCTCGTGGGCGATCCCGTGCGCGATCGCCGGGTTCACCGTGTACTTGGCTACGTAGCGCCGGATCCGGAGGTTGTCGTTGTCACCCTGCTCGGCGTCCAGGCGGCCGCGCTCGGACCGCATCTTGTCGGCGGTCTGCCAGGTGCGCGTGACGACCTCTCCCACGCGTCCCATGGCCTGGCTGTCGCTCGCCATGATGCTGATCGCCCCCAGGTCGTGCAGCACGTCCTCGGCCGCGATCGTCTTGCCACGGATACGGCTCTCGGCGAAAGCGACGTCCTCCGGCGTGTTCTTGTCCAGGTGGTGGCAGACCATGAGCATGTCGAGATGCTCGTCGAGGGTGTTGACGGTGTACGGGCGCGTCGGGTTGGTCGAGCTCGGCAGGACGTTGGGCTCGCCGCAGACGCGGATGATGTCCGGGGCGTGGCCGCCGCCGGCGCCTTCCGTATGGTACGTGTGGATCGTGCGGCCCTTGAACGCCGCGATGGAGGCGTCGACGAAACCCGACTCGTTGAGCGTGTCGGTGTGGATGGCCACCTGCACGTCGAAGCGGTCCGCCTCGGTCAGGCAGCAGTCGATGGTGGCCGGCGTCGAGCCCCAGTCCTCGTGCAGCTTCAGCCCGACCGCGCCGCTCCGGATCTGCTCCTCGATGCCTTCCGGCAGCGACGTATTGCCCTTGCCCAGGAAGCCGAAGTTCATCGGCAGCGGATCGTTGGCCTGCAACATCAGCTCGATGTGCCGGCTGCCCGGCGTGCACGTCGTCGCCTTGGTGCCGGTGGCCGGTCCGGTGCCGCCCCCGATGAACGTGGTGACGCCGCTGGCGACCGCCTCGTAGACCTGCTGCGGCGAGATGAAGTGGATGTGGGCGTCGATGGCGCCGGCGGTCAGGACGAGCCCCTCGCCGGCGATGGCCTCGGTGGTCACCCCCACGACGAGGTCGTCGCCGACGCCGGCCATGACGTCCGGGTTGCCCGCCTTTCCGATGCCCGCGATGCGCCCGTTCTTGATGCCGACGTCCGCCTTGCGGATGCCGGTCCAGTCGACGATCAGGGCGTTGGTGATCACGCAGTCGAGGGCGCGCTCGTCCGAGACGCCGGCGGCCTGTCCCATGCCGTCGCGCAGCACCTTGCCGCCGCCGAACTTGCACTCGTCTCCATAGACGGTTGCGTCGTCTTCGACTTCCGCCACCAGCCCGGTGTCTCCCAGGCGCAGCCGGTCGCCGCGGGTGGGTCCGTACAGGTCGGCGTAGTGCCGCCGGTCGATGCGATGCGGCATGACTACTCCAGGTTCTCCAGGTCGCGTGATTCGTCCACCGGGCCGCTCGCCCAGGCGTTGCCGCCGCGGACGACGCGCGCACCGGCGATGGGCACCAGCGTGGCCGTCTTGCTCTCGCCGGGCTCGAAGCGGACCGCGGTGCCCGCGGGAATGTCCAGGCGGCGTCCGTAGGCCGCCCTGCGGTCGAAGGCCAGGGCGCGATTGGTCTCGAAGAAGTGGTAGTGGCTGCCGACCTGGATGGGCCGGTCGCCGGTGTTCGCGACGGTCAGGCTGACGGCGTCGCGATCCTCGTTCAGCGTGATGGCGCCGTCCGCGGTCATTACCTCGCCGGGGGCTCCCGCCAGCCCCGCGGCCGGGGGTCCGCCCGTCCGTTCTGGCGCGGGCGGCGTGAGAAAGCTGCCGTACAGCGCCAGCTCGTGGTCGCCGTGCTCCGCCACGATGGGGTGGTGGACCGTCACGAGCTTCGTGCCGTCGGGGAAAGTGCCTTCGACCTGCACCTCGTCCACCATGTCGGCTATCCCGTCGAGGACGTCGCCGGTTCCCAGGAACCGCCGTCCGAGGTCCATCAGCTCGGCCACCGAGCGCCCGTCCCGAATGAACTCCAGCAGTTGCGTCGCAATCAGCGCGACCGCCTCGACGTAGTTCAGCCTGAGCCCGCGGGCAAGCCGTTTCTGCGCCAGGAACCCGGCCTGGTGCAGGATCAGCTTGTCGACCTCGCGCGGTGTCAGATGCATGGCGCTACCATTTCCGCGCCCACGGGCTGTCGCCGAGCAGCCGGGGCACAAAACCGAGAAGGTCCCGCAACGTTTCGTCGACGTCTTCCACCGTGCGGCCCGCGACCCGCAGGACGCAGCCGGCGTCTTGCAGCGGTGCGGCGGCGATGAGACGGTCGGCGCCGCGTTTCACCGGTTCGGCGCGCACGCGGGCGTCGAGCCGCTCGATTTCCTCCGCCAGCCCGCGGCCCACCAGCACCGCGGCGGCCAGCACGTCGAACGGACCGAAGCGGGCATCCATCCGCCCGTCCGCCCCCCGCAGCGCCAGCGCGTCGTGAACGAGCAGGCGCCCTTCCAGGTGGACGACGGTGCGGCTGACGTACTCGTCGAAGGCCCAGCGCTCGCCCGACTCCCGGCGGCCCGACGTCACCCAGTCGAGCAGCACCAGCCCGCTTCCGGCGCCGAGGTTGACCCGCTGCGTCTGGCGATAGCGGGAGCCGGCGAAGCAGATCACGGCGTCCGGCGCGACGACGAGCAGGGCGTTGTCGCCGACGTCGGCGTCCAGCGCCGCCCGTGTGCCGCGCGGCGAACGGTAGACCTTGGTGGCGGACTGCGTCGACAGGAACGCCGTGGCGCCGGCGCCGACCGACGCCCGTAGCGCGATGTCGTCGCCGTCCACCAGCCCGCCGCCATGGCTCGAGGTGAAGATCCAGGCGGCATGGCCGTGGTTCCTGGGGGTCAGCAGCCGCAGCGGGCTCGTGGCGAAGGCCCGCGACACGACGCTGCGCCCGCGCGCCCGCTCGACCGTGAACCGCCCGCGGCCGGGCTGCGCGCGGCTCGGTGCATGCGGCGACAGGACACCGGCCGCCACGGCTGCGCTTCCCGAATGCGATGGCCGGACATCCGCCGGCGGGGTCTCACGGCGCGGATCACACCGTGAGGTAGTCGCGGATGTCATCGTCACTCAACTCGTCGATGGCGCCGCCGGCCACGGCACGTCCCTTGTCCAGGATGCGGAACTCGCTCGCCACGCGCCGGGCGAACGGCAGCTTCTGCTCGACGAGCAGAACGGTGACGCCGGCCTCGTCGTTGAGCCTGAGGATGATATCCCCGATCTCGTGGACGATGTTCGGCTGGATCCCTTCCGTCGGCTCGTCCAGGATCAGCAGCTTCGGCTCGAGCACCAGGGCCCTGCCTATCGCCAACTGCTGCTGCTGGCCGCCCGACAGGTCGCCTCCGCGGCGCTGGAGCATCCGCTTCAGCACCGGAAACAGCTCGAACACGCTCGCCGGGATGCTCCGCACGCCGTCGCGCCGCGCCGCCAGGCCGATGCGCAGGTTCTCCTCGACGGTGAGCTGCGGGAAGACCTCGCGCCCCTGCGGCACGTAGCCGATGCCCATCCGCGCGCGGCTCTCCGGCGGTCGCGCGAGCAGGTCGACGTCACCGAACGCGATGCTCCCGGACTCGACCGGCACCAGACCCATCACGCACTTGAGCAGCGTGGTCTTGCCTACGCCGTTGCGTCCCATCAGGCACAGGCGCGTCCCCGCCGCCACGTCCAGGTCGATATCCCACAGCGTGCGGCTGCCGCCGTACGACTGGTTGAGGTTGCGGATGCGGAGCAGACTCATGCGCCGAGATATACCTCGATGACCCGCGGGTCGTCCTGTACGTCCTCCATGTTGCCCTCGGCCAGCACCCGCCCCTCGTGCAGGACCGCCACCCGGTTGGCAATCGACCGCACGAACTCCATGTCGTGCTCGACGACGACCACCGAGTGCCGTCCCGCCAGCGACAGCAGCAGCTCGCCGGTGCGCTCGGTCTCCTGCGGCGTCATGCCGGCGACCGGCTCGTCCACCAGCAGCAGCTTGGGCTCCTGCATCAGGAGCATGCCGATCTCGAGCCATTGCTTCTGCCCGTGGGCCAGGGCCCCGGCCGGCGAGTCGCGCTTCGCCTCCAGCCCGGTGGTCTCGAGAACGGCAGCGATGCGTTCGCGGTCGGCGCGGGTCAGGCGCGCGACGAACGTGCGCCAGAAAGACTTGTCGCCGGCGAGGGCCAGCTCCAGGTTCTCGAAGACCGTCAGGAAATCGAAGACGGTGGGCTTCTGGAACTTGCGGCCGATGCCGACCTGCACGATCTCCGGCTCGGTCAGCGTCAACAGGTTGATCTGGTTCCCGAACCACACCGTGCCCTCGTCCGGCCGCGTCTTCCCGGTGATGACGTCCATCATCGTGGTCTTGCCGGCCCCGTTCGGCCCGATAACGCACAGCAGCTCGCCCGGGTCGACGTGCAGGGTGAGGTCGTCCAGCGCCTTGAAGCCGTCGAAGCTTACCGTTACGTGCTGCAAGTACAGCACGCCGCCGCCGAGCGGGGACCGTTGCCGCCGCAGCGCGGCGTCGCGCTTCTCGCGCCAGGCGTCGCGCCGGCTCACGGAATCGGCGGGTCCCGGATCCGCCTTCATGCGCTGCGCCTCGCCGGGAGCCGAATGCCGGCCAGACCGCGGGGCAGGAAAAGGGTGACGCCCACGAACAGCGCGCCGAGCGCGTAGAGCCACAGGTCGGGCAGCGCCCCGGTGAACCAGGTCTTCGCGTAGTTGACGAGCACCGCCCCGGCGACCGCTCCCCACAGCGTGCCCCGGCCGCCCACCGCCACCCAGATCACCACCTCGATCGAGTTGATGGGCTCGAACTCGCTGGGATTGATGATTCCCACCTGCGGCACGTACAGCGCGCCCGCCACCCCGGCGAGCACCGCGGACAGCACGAACACCGACAGCTTGAAGATGTCCACACGATAGCCCAGGAAACGGGTGCGGCTCTCGGCGTCCCGGATGGCGCGCAGCACCCGCCCGGCGCGCGACCCGAGCACCGACCGGCAGATCCAGTAGCTGGCTCCGAGCGCCACCGCCGTCGCCGCCAGGAGTGTCGTACGGGTGGCGTCGCTCTGCAGATCGAATCCGAGCAGGTCCTTGAAGTCGGTGAACCCGTTGTTGCCCCCGAACCCCATGTCGTTACGGAAGAACGCGAGCATCAGGGCATAGGTGAGCGCCTGCGTCATGATCGACAGATACACGCCGGTGACCCGCGAGCGGAACGCGAGCCACCCGAACAGGAACGCCAGCGCCCCGGGAGCCAGCGCCACCATCAACATCGCGAACCAGAAGTGGTCGAAGCCGTACCAGAACCACGGCAGGTCGGTCCAGTTCAGGAACACCATGAAGTCGGGCAGGACCGGGTGCCCGTAGACGCCGCGGGTGCCGATCTGGCGCATGAGGTACATCCCCATTGCGTAGCCCCCGAGCGCGAAGAACGCGGCGTGCCCCAGGCTCAGGATGCCGCAGTAGCCCCAGATGAAGTCCACCGCGAGCGCGAGCAGCGCATAGCACAGGTACTTGCCGATCAGGCCGACCGCATAGCTCGACAGATGCAGCGGCGACGACTCGGGCACGGCCAGGTTGAGAATCGGCGCCGCCAGCGCGACGGCCGCCAGCACCGCCAGAAACACCACGCTGGCGCGATCCGCGATTGCCGCCGGCAGGTACCTCGTCACCGCCATCACGTGCCCTCCGCGGCGCGACCCGTCTGCGGGAACAGGCCGCGGGGCCGGTGCTGGATGAAGAGGATCAACGCGATCAGGACCAGGATCTTGCCGAGCACGGCCCCGGCGAAGGGCTCGAGCAGCTTGTTCGCGATGCCCAGCGACATGCCGCCGATGAGCGTGCCCCAGATGTTGCCGACGCCTCCGAACACCACGACCATGAACGAGTCGACGATGTAGGACTGGCCGAGGTTGGGGCCGACGTTGGTCAACTGGGTCAGGGCCACGCCGGCTACCCCGGCGATGCCGGCGCCGAGTCCGAACGTCATGACGTCGACCCATTCCGTCCGCACGCCCATGGCCCGCGCCATCGCGCGGTTCTGCGAGACGGCGCGGATGTCGAGACCCAGGCGCGTGCGCCGCAGCACCGCCAGCACCAGCGCGAACACGAGCAGGGCGAACAGGACGATGTACATCCGGTTGTAGGTGAGCGAGAACGCCTCGTTGAACTGCAGCGCCCCGCTCATCCAGGCCGGCGTGACGACCGCACGGTTGTTCGCGGAGAACAGGGACCGCACAAGCTGTTGCAGCACGAGGCTCACGCCGAACGTGGCGAGCAGGGTCTCGAGCGGCCTTCCGTACAGGAACCGGATGACGCTGCGCTCTATGAGCACGCCGACGGTCCCCGCGACGAGGAAGGCGGCCGGCACCGCCACGAGCAGCGAAACGCCGATGAGGTCCGGCATCCAGAGCTGCACGACGTAGGTCGTGTAGGCGCCGAGCATCATCAACTCGCCGTGGGCCATGTTGATGACGCCCATCACGCCGAAGGTGATCGCCAGCCCGATGGCGACGAGCACCAGCACCGACCCCAGACTCAGACCGAAGGCCGCCGTCTCGAGCACCGAGTACATGTTGCGCCTCGAGTCGATTCGCCACAGGGCGTCGGTTGCCGCGGCACGCACTTCCGCGTCGGGCTCGACGTGGCCGCCGTCCCCGGTGGTCGTCACCAGCGCCGACAGGCGGTTGTGCACCACCGGGTTGAGCCGGCCCGAGAGCGTCTCGACGGCTGCGACGCGTACCGCGGGGTAGCCGTGATCGAGCGCTTCGAGAGCCAGCGCCGTCTCGAGCTCGTACGCGACGTCGGGATTGGTCTCCACCTGCGCCCGCCGGCGCAGGAGATCGATGGTCTCTTCGTCGAGATCGCGCAGCAGCTCCCGCGCGGCTTCGAGGCGCACGCCGGGGTCGGCGCTCGACAGGCTGAACCGCGCGATCGTGCCCCGCAGGAACCGGCGGAGCCGGTTGTTGGTGATGATGCGCCTCAGCAGGTCGGCCGCGACCGCCTCCACGGGGTCCAGGGAGGCGGGGTCGAGCAGTTGGAAGGCGGTCAAGCGCTCGTCGTTCGACTCGACGACGAAGATCCGCGCGTCGCGTTCGCGCTCGAACAGGCGGTCCTCGAGCAGCGCGGTCAGCACGTCCCGCACGCGAGGGTGACCGGTCGCGAGCATCCGCTCGGCCAGCGCTTCCTTCGCGCGGAAGTTGGCGTCCGCGAACTCGGCGACGAGCGCCCGAAAGGCGTCGTCGCCGGTTTCGGCCGCCGCCGGCACCGGACCGGCGAGCAGGCACCAGGCGAGCGACAGACTCGGGATCCATCGCCCGCCGGGCGCTCGTGCTCCTACTCGTAGTTCTGTCCGGAGCACATCTGCGTCTCGGTGTTGTAGTTGCCGCAATTCAGCGTCACCCAGTCCGCTTCCGTGTCTTCACTGCCCGGCAGATAGTCCGACCAGGCGTCCCCCGGCACGGTGCCGTCGGTCTGCCAGACCACGTCGAACTGCCCGTTCGCCTGCACCTCGCCGATGTACACCGGCTTGGTGATGTGGTGGTTCGGCAGCACTTCCGCGATGCCGCCGGTCAGGTTCGGAGTCGTCGTTCCCGGCAACGCGGCCAGCACCGCGTCGACTTCGGTGGTTCCGGCCTTCTCGACCGCCTTGGCCCAGAGGTTGAAGCCGACATAGTGCGCTTCCATCGGGTCGTTGGTAGTGCGCTCGGCGTTGCCGACGAACGTCTTCCACTTCGCGATGAACTCCGCGTTGGCCGGCGAGTCCACGCTCTGGAAGTAGTTCCAGGCGGCGAGGTGGCCGACCAGCGGCGTGGTGTCGAGACCGGACAGCTCTTCCTCGCCCACCGAGAACGCGACGACCGGGATCTCGTCCGCCGAGACCTCCTGGTTGGCGAGTTCCAGGTAGAAGGGCACGTTGGCGTCGCCGTTGATGGTTGAGACCACGGCCGTGGGCTTGCCGGCCGAGCCGAAGCGGCGGATGGCGGAAACGCGCGTCTGCCAGTCCGAATGCCCGAACGGGGTGTAGTTGATCGAGATGTCCTCTTCCGCGACCCCCTTCTGCTTCAGATACGCCTCGAGGATGCGGTTGGTCGTGCGGGGATAGACGTAGTCGGTGCCCTCGAGCACCCAGCGCTCGATGCCGACCTCGTTCATCAGGTAGTCGATGGCGGGAATCGCCTGCTGGTTCGGGGCGGCGCCGGTATAGATGACGTTCTTCGACGACTCCTCGCCCTCGTACTGCACGGGATAGAAGAGGAGCCCGTTGTTCTCCTCGAACACCGGGAGCACCGATTTGCGGGAGACCGATGTCCAGCAACCGAACACCACGTCGACCTCCTCGGACTCGAGCAGCTCGCGTGCGCGCTCGGCGAACAGCGGCCAGTCGGACGCCGGATCGACCACCACCGCCTCGACGGGCCTGCCGAGCAGGCCGCCCTTGGCGTTCTGCTCGTCCACCATCATCAGGACGGTGTCTTTCAAGGTGGTTTCGCTGATGGCCATCGTGCCCGATAGCGAATGCAGAACGCCGACCTTGATGGGTTCGCCGGTCAAGCCGTCGGCGGAAGACTCCGGCGCGTCGCCGGTCCCGCCGCAGGCGACCAGGGCGGCGGCGAGAAAGACGAGACATGCATGGATGCGTTTCATGAAGCTGGCTCCTGTCTGTGTATGGGCGGATCGCTACATCTGGATCTGCAGTCCGACCCCGACCTGGAAGTCGTCGGTCTGGACCGCGGTATAGCTGGTGTCCTTGAAGAAGATCATCACGCGGGCATTGAACTGCCGGATGATGTAGTTGAGATCGACCTCCGTCGTCTTCTGGTTGTAGTCGGCCGTCACGCCCTCGCGAAACCGGGCGCGGGCGTACTTGCCGAGAATCTCGAACTGGCCGGGACCGACGCGTTTCGGAAACAGGTAGGCGCCAAGCAGGTAGCCGCCGTCGTTCATCACGTAGCGCGGGTCGTAGCCGCCGAGGCCGTCGTAGCGCGCCCACTCGGCTTCGAGAGTCACGGCGCCGCCGCCCGGGACCTTGCGCTCCATGAGGAAGTCGGCGCTGTAGGCGTTACCGGACTCGGCCTGCGTCTGACCGGCGAGGCCGATCGCGAGAATGTTCTTCTCGCCGTAGTAAGTGCTGTTCAGGTAGTAGCCGGGCTCCTGGTCCCAGAAGTTCACCTGCACCCTGCCGGCCCCGATAAGCGAAGAGACGCCGGTTGTCGAATGGCCGTCGAAGGCGCCCGCGGACAGCTTGACCTTGTCGAACTGGCCCCAGTAGGCGGCGCCGTTCGCGCGGCCCTGGAAGATGAACGGATAGCCGTCCTGGACGCCGTCCGCGTAGACCCCCCAGTGGTGCGCGTAGAACGGACCGTACAGGTTGGCCCGGTCGCTCGGGGGCAGGAACCTGCCCACCCACACGTTGAACGTGTCGGACATCTCGAACTGGGCGACCGCGTCGAGGATCTTGAACCTGGTGTTCTGGCCGACATTGGGAGCACCCAGCGAGCCTCCGTAGTCGATGTCCGTGTTCACCATGAACTTGATGTTGTTGGTGGCGGCGCCGTTGAGGTACAGGCGCAGGCTGTTGACCCTGAGGTGATCGGAGGCGTCGGCGTCGTTCGACCGGTGATGCAGGAAGCTGGACTGCAGCCCGCCGCCCACCGAGATCGGGGGCAGCGGCTCCGGTTCCTGGACTGCCGCCGCCTCGACGTCCTGGGCTGCCGCCGCCGGGGCTGCCGCCGCTGCGCGGGCTTCCCCGCCCGCGGCCGAACCGGGGGCTGCCGCCGCTGCGCGAGTCTCCACAGCCGGCGCTTCCGCCGCTTCGCGGGCTTCCGCTTCCATAATCTCCACTTCCCCGGCGTCTACGTCGTCCTGGGCGTGGAGGGCGCCGGCGCCGGTCCACCCGGCCAGTGCCGCCAGCAACGCCACCGCCAATCCGAGACGCCACTCGTATGCGGCATGGTTGCTGCGATGTCTGTGACAGGCCACGATGTTTCTCCTTCTCCGTTGCGCATGCCGATTCCGGACTTCCGAGCACAAGCCGTTTCCCGCCGGGACGACTGTCATGAGCGGGAACTGGTGCAAGGAAGATGCCACTGCTGGAGGCCGAGTGTGCGCGGTGTGCCCGCGGTGGATTCGCCCAACAGGGGAACAGCAAAATTGGCGATCCGCCCGTAGGGAGGTGACCGTCGACGGCCCCGGCAGGACAGACACTATTGTCAGACCAGGCCACCACAGCCTACTTTTTCGTGGATCGAGCGTGTCGTCCGGGTTGCGCCCCGCGGTGCGGACAGAGGGGCCTTCAGGCGGTCGATTCGTAGTCGGAATCGGCGACGGACGACGAAATCGGTGACGGGACGACAAGAATGGCGGCCGGGGCTACGTTCTTGTCGCCATAGGTCCCAACGCCAACACTTTTGTAGCAGTCACCTCACGACACCGGCGGCTCGGACCCCACCTCCGGGTTGTTCGGATGCGTCGTCCAGTTCGCGTAGCCTTCCACCACCTTGCCGGTGCGCGGGTCGACCGCGCCGACCGGCAGCGACTCCATCGTGATGCAGTCCTCCACCGGGCAGGTGATGACGCAGAGATTGCAGGCGACGCACTCGGCGTCGATCACCTCGAAGACGCGACCCTCGCGGACGGCGATCGACTGGTGGGAGGTGTCCTCGCAGGCCGCGTAGCAGCGGCCGCACTGGATGCAGGTCTCCTGGTCGATGCGCGCCTTGGCCGTGTAGTTCAGGTTCAGGTGCTGCCAGTCGGTGACGTTGGGCACGGCGCGGCCCTGGAAGTCGGAGAGGCGCTCGCAGCCCTTGTCCTCCATCCAGAGCTGCAGCCCCGCGATCATCTCCTCGACGATGCGGAAGCCGTAGACCATCGCCGCGGTGCACACCTGCACGTTGCCGCAGCCCAGCGCGATGTACTCTGCCGCGTCGCGCCACGTCTCGATGCCGCCGATGCCCGACAGCGGCAGGCCGGCGGTCTCCGGGTCGCGCGCGATCTCGGCCACCATGTGCAGGCCGATCGGTTTGATCGCTGGGCCGGCATAACCCCCATGACTGCCCTTGCCGTCGATGGAGGGCTCGGGGCTGAAGGTGTCGAGGTTGACCGAGGTGATGGAGTTCACCGTGTTGATCAGGCTCACCGCGTCGGCGCCTGCCGCCCGGGACGCGCGGGCCGCGTAGCGGATGTCGGCGACGTTGGGCGTGAGCTTGACGATGACCGGCAGCCGGGTGGCCGCCTTCACCCAGCGCGTGACCATCTCGATGTACTCCGGCACCTGGCCCACCGCCGCGCCCATCCCGCGCTCCTGCATCCCGTGGGGGCAGCCGAAGTTCAGCTCGACGCCGTCGGCGCCGGTCTCCTCGACCTGCCGCAGGATGCGCTGCCAGGCGGCCTCCTCGCACGGCACCATCAGCGACACCACCACCGCGCGGTCGGGATAGTCGCGCTTGACCGCCTTGATCTCGCGCAGGTTCAGCTCCAGGGGCCGGTCGGTGATGAGCTCGATGTTGTTGATGCCGACCACGCGTCGGTCGGCGCCCCGGACGACGCCGTAGCGCGGGCCGTTGACGTTGACCAGCGGCGGCCCCGCCTCCCCCAGCGTCTTCCAGACCACCCCGCC